>JAILBX010000011.1 GCA_024680675.1 Lachnospiraceae bacterium
CTTGAGATCAAGGATATAGATACTTCGATGATAACAGGCGGAGAGATAGTTTCTTATATTTTCGGAATGATCTTTGCGGCAGCAGTGGGGTATGTTGCCGTGAAGCTGATGGTAAAGATAGTTTTAAACCGGTATTTTAAATATTTTGCTATTTATTGCTTCTTAATCGGAGCTATATCGGTGGTGGCTTTTTTGATAATGCTTTGAGGGAAGCATGAGGGAGGATAAATAAAATATGGCACAGGCACGGTCTAAATCCAGAAGCAGCAAGAAGGGGACTACTAATCGGAGAAAGACAGGCAGCAAGGGCGGAGGTTTATCTGACGAGATTTTATTGCTGCTTGTTCTTTGCATTTCATCACTTTTATTATTAAGCACATTTGGCCTTTTGGGAAAGGCTGGCAAAGCAGTGGGAGGACTGGGATTCGGTCTTTTTGGAATAGGAGCCTTTCTTATTCCCTTTGTCATCTTTTTTCTGGTCTTGTTTTGGCTGTCCAACAAGGGAAAGCCCGTTGTTGGCCTTCGCGTGACGGCCACGATAACACTGGTCATAGTTCTATGTTCACTTATCCATCTGATAACAATGAAAAATACTGATGCAGCTCTTCTCGATTATTTTTCCATATGCAGTGAGGAGAGAAGGGGAGGCGGTCTCATAGGGGCGGCTATAGGGCTTCTTTTATCCAAGATCATAGGAAGGATAGGGAGCTATATCCTTTTGATAGCCATACTCCTCATATGCGGAGTGGTCATAACGGAAAGATCCCTGATCGCCTTTATCAAGAGCGGGTCAAAGAGTCTTGTGGACAGACAGAAGGAAAATGCAAAATTATACAAGGAATACAGAGAGTCCCTTAATGAGGATTATTCCAGAGAACAGGAAAAGAGAGAAAGATTAAGGGAGATAAGAGACAGAGAGAGACTTGAAAGAGCCAGAGAAAAGGAAGAGGAGAGATTACAGAGGAAAAAAGAAAGGGCTCTTAAGAGAGAAGAACAGCTGGAGCAAAGAATAGCTGAAGCCGAGGAAAGAGAAAGGGAAGCCAGGGAAAAAAGAAGAAGAAGATCGGAAATGAAGGTGGTAGGGGTCAGTATGGATACAAACCTCACAAGTAAGAATAAGATCTACGATGAGATACATGAAATAAAGTATGATCTAAGTGAGGAGGACAGCGCTGCCTTAAATATCAAAAGAGTTCATCAGATAGCTCTGGATCAGGAAGAAAGGGCGGATGTGATCTATGATGAGGAAAATTCCGAGGATATATATGACATAGAGGATTACAGCTCAATAAAAAAATCCGGATCAAATGAGAGAATTAACCCTAACAACAGTGATCCAAAGGAGGCAGAGATCATTCCTTCAAATATAAGGCGCTTTGATCTTGAGGACATTGATCCTTCAAAGGAGGAGGAAGAGCTTCTGACAGAGATGAATGCTGATATAAAAATATCAGGCAATGTAAGCAGGACAGAGGGTCTTGCAAAGGCTTCCAGATCTTCTGATCTTGTTATTGAAAAACCGCTAAAGGAAGAAATAGCAAAGGAACAGAAAGGTTTTGAAGAGCTTCCTGTTAAAGCTGAATCCCTGAAAGAAGAAGTTAGAGACAGGGGCTTGCAGGAGGATAGGGCAGAGTTTCCCGACAAGAGAGAGCTTTTTGAACATTCAGGGAATGAGCCTTTTGTGGAAGAGGATTATATGCTGCCCCGGACAGAGCTTCTGGATCTGCCTGAAAGGAAGCCTGATGGGGAATCTCTTGAATCCTTAAGGGCAACTGCCGCAAAGCTTAAGGATACCCTCGGAAACTTTGGCGTAAATGTTGAAATGACAGAGATAAGCAGAGGTCCTACTGTAACAAGGTTTGAAATGGTACCTCAGACCGGTGTCAAGGTAAGTAAGATATTAGGCCTGTCAGACGATATAAAGCTTAATATGGCGGCAATGGATGTCAGGATCGAAGCTCCGATACCCGGAAAGGCTGCCATAGGAATAGAGATACCCAATAAAACTCCCTCACCGGTGCATTTCAGGGAGATCATAGAGGATAAAAACTTTAAAGATGCAGCCTCTAAGATAACCTTTGGAGTAGGTAAGGATATTGAGGGAAGAGTAGTGGTTACAGACATAGCAAAGATGCCTCATCTGCTTATTGCAGGCGCCACAGGTTCAGGAAAGTCAGTATGTATAAATACACTTATCATGAGCATACTGTATAAAGCAAGACCTGATGAGGTGAAGCTTATTATGATAGATCCCAAGGTGGTAGAGCTTAGTGTTTATAACGGGATCCCTCATCTTATGATACCTGTTGTGACAGATCCAAGAAAGGCCTCCGCAGCTCTTCAATGGGGAGTTGCTGAAATGACCGACAGATACAATAAGTTTGCTGAATACGGCGTCAGGGACATGAAGGGTTATAACAAGAGGATAGCAGCTGATTTCAAGGATGTACCTGAAGATGAGAGACCTAAAAAAATGCCTCAGATAGTTATTATCGTGGATGAGCTTGCAGACCTTATGATGGTTGCTTCAAAGGAGGTGGAGGAGTCTATCTGCCGTATTGCCCAGCTTGCAAGAGCTGCGGGAATTCATCTGGTAATAGCTACTCAAAGACCTTCTGTAGATGTAATTACGGGACTGATCAAAGCAAATATGCCCAGTCGTATAGCCTTTAGTGTTTCCTCGGGAACAGATTCAAGGACTATACTTGATATGGTGGGAGCAGAAAAGCTTTTGGGAAAAGGAGATATGCTCTTCTATCCTCAGGGATATTCAAAGCCTGCAAGACTTCAGGGAGCCTTTGTAAATGATGATGAGGTTTCAAGAGTAGTATCCTTCTTAAAGGAGCAGGGCAATGTGGAATATGATCCCCAGGTTCTTTCCAAAATGGCAGCTCAAACAACTTCCGGAGCCAATGACCAGAATGCAGGAGCGGCAGGGACCGATGATAGCGGCAGAGACGAACTCTTTGTACAGGCTGCAAGAACTATAATAGAAAAAGAAAAGGCGTCAATAGGAATGCTTCAGAGGATGTTCAGGATAGGCTTTAATCGGGCTGCCAGGATAATGGATCAGCTGGCAGAAGCAGGAGTAGTAAGTGAAGAACAGGGAACAAAGCCAAGAGATATCCTGATGAGTCAGGAACAGTTTGATCAGTATGTGGAGGAATATTTATGATGAAAACCGATATTGAGATCGCACAGGAAACAGCTTTATGGCCGATTTCCAGGGTAGCAGAGGAGATAGGTATCAAGGAAGAGGAACTGGAATGCTATGGAAGATATAAGGCAAAGCTTTCAGAAGGCACTCTGGAAAGGCTGAAGAGTAAGGATGAGGGCAAGCTTATCCTTGTTACCGCCATTAATCCGACTCCGGCGGGGGAGGGAAAGACTACCGTCAGTGTAGGACTTTCTCAGGCTTTGTGCAGATTGGGAAAGAAATCGGTTTTAGCCTTAAGGGAACCATCCCTTGGGCCATGCTTTGGAATAAAGGGGGGAGCTGCCGGAGGAGGTTATTCCCAGGTGGTACCCATGGATGAACTGAATCTTCACTTTACGGGAGATTTTCATGCAGTTACTTCAGCAAATAACCTTTTGGCAGCCCTTTTGGATAATCATATCCAGCAGGGTAATGAGCTTAACATAGATTCAAGGTGTATAACCTGGAAAAGGTGCCTTGATATGAATGACAGGGTTTTAAGGAATATAGTGGTAGGTCTTGGAAATAAGGGAGACGGTTTTGTAAGGGAGGATCATTTTGTTATATCCGTAGCCTCGGAGATAATGGCTATACTCTGCCTGGCTGATGGGATAGCGGATCTTAAAAAAAGGCTTTCAAGGATCATAGTGGCCTATGACAGGGATGGAAAGCCCGTTACTGCCAGTGATATAAAGGCTGTGGGAGCTATGGCTGCCCTTTTGAAGGATGCTGTAAAGCCAAATCTCATACAGACCCTGGAGCATACTCCGGCCCTGGTTCATGGAGGCCCCTTTGCCAATATAGCTCATGGCTGTAACTCCGTGAGAGCAACTAAAACCGCTTTGAAGCTTTCTGATTATGTAGTTACAGAGGCCGGCTTTGGTGCAGATCTGGGTGCAGAGAAGTTTTTCGATATAAAGTGCAGAATGGCCGGACTAAAGCCTGATGTGGCAGTGCTTGTGGCAACGGTGAGAGCCTTGAAGTATAACGGAGGAGTAAAGAAGGAGGATCTTGCTAAAGAGGATCTTTCGGCCCTGAAGAGAGGAATAGTAAACCTTGAAAAGCATATTGAGAATATAGCTCTTTTTGGAGTGCCACTTGTTGTGACTCTTAACGTATTTGCCAGTGACACGGAAGAGGAATTAAGCTATGTGGAGAAATTTGTAAAGGAAAGGGGCTGTGAATTTGCCCGCTCTGAGGTCTTTGCCAAAGGCGGTGAAGGAGGAGAGGAGCTGGCAAAAGCAGTTGTTGAAACCATTGATAAAAAGCCTTCGGAATACAAGCCCTTATATGACCTGGAGCTTTCAATAGAGGATAAGATAAAAACCCTTGCAGCTAAGATATATGGTGCAAAGGGAGTAAGCTTTTCAAAGGATGCAAAGGATCAGATCAGGAAGCTTACAGAACTTGGCTTTGACAGACTTCCCGTCTGTGTCGCCAAGACCCAGTATTCACTTTCTGATGATCCTAAGCTTTTGGGAAGGCCAAGGGATTATGAAATGAATGTCAGAGAGGTCTATGTATCAGCGGGAGCAGGTTTCCTTGTGGTTCTTACGGGAGCCATGCTTACCATGCCGGGCTTGCCAAAGCATCCGGCGGCCTATGATATAGATCTGACGGATGACGGAAGGATAGTGGGACTCTTTTAGTATCTTAGTAAGGATAGTTTTTATTTAATGGCAGTAAGTCACTTGATGAAAAAATAGCGAGGTATGGAGATGACTGTGATAATAGATGGAAAAGCTGTATCAAAGAGGATAAAGGATGAGCTTAAAGAGCTTGTTGCAAATAAGAAGGCTCAGGGTAAAACCGCCTGTCTTGCCGTTATACAGGTTGGAAATGATCCTGCATCATCTGTGTATGTAAACAATAAGAAGAAGGCCTGTGAGTATATAGGAATAGGATCAAAGTCATATGAATTAAAGGAGGAGACCTCTCAAGAAGAGCTTCTTTCCCTTATTGACAGCTTAAATGAGGACGATGATGTTTCAGGCATATTGGTTCAGCTCCCGCTTCCGGGACATATTAATGAGGACACTGTTATCAGACGGATAAGTCCCAAAAAGGATGTGGACGGTTTCCATCCCATGAGCGTCGGGGCTCTCAGCATTGGTGAGGATGGTTTTGTGTCCTGTACTCCCCAGGGTGTTATTGAACTTCTTAAAAGATATGATATAGAGATAAGCGGCAAGGAATGTGTAGTTGTAGGAAGAAGTAATATAGTCGGTAAACCCATGGCTATGCTTCTTCTCAGAGAGAATGGTACTGTTACCCTATGCCATTCTAAAACAAGGGATCTTAAAGCAGTTTGCAAAAGGGCTGATATACTGGTGGTCGCAGTGGGTAAACCAAAGCTTATAGACCATGAATATGTTAAAGAAGGTGCTGTTGTTATTGATGTGGGTATTCACAGAATGGAAAATGGTAAGCTCTGTGGTGATGTGGATTATGAGGATGTTTATGATCTGTGTTCTGCCATTACTCCTGTACCGGGAGGCGTAGGACCTATGACAATAGCCATGCTTATGAAGAATTGCTGTAAAAACCTTTGATTGGGAGAAACATTATTTTATGAAGTGCCCAAAATGCGGATGTGAGATCAAAGAGGGATATTTATATTGTCAGGATTGTGGTGAAGAGATCAGAATGGTTCCTGATTTTGAGGTGGAGCTTGATGCCATTATAGATGAAGGTGCCATGGAAGCCGCAAAGATCTTTGATGGAGAGAGTAACATTGAAGATATAAGGAATGTAAGGACAGTAGAAAATCCACAGGATGGTGTAAACAGGGGAAACCGTATTAAGATAGCGGTTATTTTTGCCGGGATATTCATTCTTGTGGGATCCTTTATGTTTGCCATAACAAATTTTAACAGATATTTCAGCTTTGAGTACCAGTACGAAAAGGCCCTTAAATACTATAATATGGGTAATTATGCAGATGCCTTAAAGACCTCAAAGCATGCCATGGAATTAAACAGGGATGACAGAAGAGCAAGTCTGCTTCTTGCAGATTCTTATATTGAACTGGAAAAGTATGATGAGGCTTTGGCAATACTCTATAGCATGCTTGACAAAAACAATGATGATGCAGAGGTTTACGACAGGCTTCTTGACTGTATTCTGGCCACAGAAAACTATGATGAAATTGCTACTCTTTATGAAAAAAGTCCCACAGATGAGATAAAAAGCAAGTTTAAGGCTTACCTGGCTCCTCCTGTTGAGTTTAGTGAGCCTGAGGGAGAATATGAGGACGATCTGAAGATCTGGCTCAAGGCAGATGCACCGGGAAGGATATTCTATACTCTGGACGGAAGCGAGCCTGACGAGGGATCTCTTATTTATGATAAGGAGATAGAGCTTACAGAGGGCGAAACCACTATAAGCGCCATACTTATAAATGAGTACGGTTTAAAAAGTCAGGTGGTGTCAAAAAGCTATACTATAGATTATGGATTCGTAGAGGTTCCAAAGCTGGTTCAAAAAAGCGGCAATTATGCCATACCCAAACCTATCGAGGTGGAGTATCCGGAGGATTATGTATGTTATTATACTGACAACGGCGAAAATCCCACTGAGGAGTCAAATATATATTCAGGCCCTATACTCATGCCTATAGGAAGGACCGAATATCGTTTTATGTGTGTGGATTCAAGGAATAGAAAATCCGATGTTATCGTTGCCGTGTACAGTCCCAATATGAACTGTCTTATAGATAAGGATACAGCAGTAAACGCCATACAGTTCCAGCTTATGAGCAGGGGGGATGACATTATGGGAAACAGCTACAGGGTTAATTATGCCTACGGCAAGGACAATTCAAGCTTTTATGTAATAGATGAATATAAGGGAAAGTCAAAGACCGGAAGACAATTTGCTGTGGATACCGTATTCGGAACTCTTTATTCCATCAGATACAATGAAGAAAGCAGGAAGTTTATAATTAATAATATATAAATCAAAAAGATAACCCACCACCTTCAGGTGGTGGGAGAAGCTTTTCGCAGGTGCCGGGTTCAAGCCCGGTACCTGCGGGATTGCGAAGCAATCTGATTTATAACGAGCAAATTGCGAAGAAATTTGCGAG
>JAILBX010000015.1 GCA_024680675.1 Lachnospiraceae bacterium
TTGAAGCTTTCCTGCCTTCAGAGTCATATAGACCTCGTCTGAAAAGGTATCCTCTATGGCCTTAGGATTTATGGTAAAGAGGACCTTCTTTGAATTGAGCTTATCCTTGTAGTTCCCCTTACCTGTTATGGTAAAGGAAGGCGCCTTCTTATCCTCAAGGTCTGAGGATGAAATATCATATGCATTTTTATTGTTGGCATATTTTATGGTATAATCCTCATTCAGGGTTAAAAGGTCACTGTTCCAGTAAACCTTCAGGCCGGCTATGGTTTGAGCCTTTCCTGTATAGTAAATCTCATCACCTGTATACTTTGAAGCCTCCACATTTTCTACCCAGAGACCTTCAGGGGCAGCAAGAATCTCAAAATCAAAGCCTGTCCCGGAGCTATAATTTCCTATACCGCTTATATCTACCCTGGGGGTCTTTCCTTCCTCGGCGCCTGTGGAAACTTCTATATTATTACTATAGCTTACAGTATAATCCTCATTTTCTTTTAAGAGCTTTCTGCCATTTTCAAGCTTACTGTCCTTTATAGTAACTTCAGGCTTTATTTCAGAGCCCGTGTAATACCAGGTGACTGTGTAGATCATGGATATATCTTCTGATCCTATATCTCTTGGAAGGATGGTAAAGGCCTTGTTTATTGTTCCCGAATATTCTCCCATAAAGGTCAGGATAAGCCTTGGCCCCTCTTTTGCATCGGCGTTTGCCGCATTTATATTGTTTTCATAGGAAAGCTCATAATCAGTGCCCTCCGTAAGAAGGGTCTCCTTATCATTTTCCACAAAGGTCACTGTGGGAAGGGGCTTCTTTTCCTCCCCGTCATAGGAAAAGCTTTCCTGATCCAGACTTATCTTAATATTTTCA
This sequence comes from Lachnospiraceae bacterium, assembly GCA_024680675.1. GTDB lineage: Bacteria > Bacillota > Clostridia > Lachnospirales > Lachnospiraceae > UBA2868. The sequence continues at coordinate 869 of JAILBX010000015.1, forward strand.
TCTGTTACTACCTTACCTACTATGTTAAAGCTTACTTCCTTTGAGCCCTGAATGATCCCTTTTCCGCTTACTGTTACCGTGGGGGGATTTTTTGAGTCCTTATCAGCCTTGTCGATATTATTCTTATAGCTTAGAGTATAATTACTTTCATCCACAGTGGTTCCGGAGAGCATGACATTTACCGCCGGTTTTATCTCGCTTCCTGTGTATTCAAAGCTGTCAGTAACATTGCCCTTTGCGTCTAAAAGCTCTACTTCCAGGGACTTTGCATCTACAGATCTTATATCATAGTTTATAGTAACATTTCCGGAATAGTTAGAAAGGCCTTCTACTGTTGCCGATGCAGTATTTCCGCTTTCCACAAGGGGAGCATAGGTAACCTTGTAGTCGCTATCCTCAGTAAGGATCACTCCATCAACGGTAACAGACTTTACAACCTTACTGTCCTTATCAGTAAAGTCCACCTCTTTTTCGTAATCTATGTTTTCAGAGAGGAGCTCCCGTCTGTTTATGGTATAGGTCTTTTTTATAAGAGTTCCAAGGTAGTTTTTAATTCCGGTGATGGTGGCTGTGGGGGGATTCTCATCAGATCCCTTAGCTGCACTCTCCGTATTTTTGTATAATACGGTATAGTCTTTCCCCTTCTTTAGAACATTTCCCTTATAGGTAAGAGTAAATTCAGGCTCATTACCCTTAGGTGAATAGTCAACTTCATCCGGAGTTATGGTAAGACCCTCACTGCTTTCAGTTAAAATAAGGGGCGTTATTGTAAAATTCAGTTCTCTGGTCTCTTCTGAAGCGTAGGCTCCTTTACCTTTTACTATGGCCTTTGGATAGTCTGTTGAGGAGGGCAGAAGAGGGTTTTTAAAGCCTGCATCTGTATTGTTTTCATACTCTACTGTATAATCAGTATCTTTTATCAGAGTATAGTCTCCTATGGTAAGCTTAAGCTCAGGTTCTATAGGGGAGCCTGTATATGTGTAGGTAGTTCCGTTTACAAAGCTTATTTCAGCGTCTGATATGCTTTCTTTGACATTTTTTGTCAGAGCATTGATCCTTGCGGTTTTACCTAAACTATAGTAATCATGCCAGCCCAGGCGGTTTTTGTAAAAGCTTTGATATTTTGATTCTTTTGTCACATAGTTGTAATTAGCAAGTTTATCACTATAAGTATAAGTTGTATCTAAGCATATATTGCAGTTAGAGCCGTCCTCTTTAGAAAGTGTAAAGACTATGGCTATAGTGTCCCCTTTACTCAGTCTTACAGGGTCGGGAAGGGTAACTGTATGGTAACCCCCAAATAAAAAGCTTCCGGTAAGGGGCTCTTCAAAAAGCTCTTCTCCGCTCTCAGGATCTTTGGCCTTTTCAGGATTTTTGTAGAGCTGAAGACTATAGTTCACATCTGCACCTTGCACAAATATCCCACAGGCTTTTAATACTTCATTGTCTCCCTGTATTTCATAAACATTTGAGTAGCTGCTTCCCTCATTATCATAAGTGTTAATAAGGCCTCCTGAATAAATATAGTTATTATCGTATTTATCCGGAGAGTCAAAGTCAAAGGCATAGACGTCGCATAGGGTCTTATCTTCATAGGAGATCCAACAATAACCATTATCGCCATATTTTTCTCCCCAGCTGTTTTTTATTAGCCAGGCTCCATTGTTTTCAGGCTTTCTCTTAAAATTTGAAGCGGGATAATCGTCATCCCAGCCGACTAATGTCACTCCATGATTTGCAGCCTGATTCAGGTAGCAATAATAGGAGCTTTCATCCGATGACTCATATGCATCACTATGATAATATGACACAGCTACTGCTCCATAGTCTTTTATGGCCTGCTTTACGACAGAGGTCTGACTAATATCCAGGATATCTACGCCTGTAAGCTCGGCTACGTTTTTACCGTAGAGATCTTCGGTAGTTGAGGGAAGGGATGGAAGACTATAGTTATCCGGATAAGGATAGTCCATCTCAGAGGCCAATCCCCTGTAAGCCATCAGGAATAATGAGCCCTCAAAATAACTTCCCCCATTAATTGTAGGATCCAGGCTTTTACCCTTCTCATCATATACTTTACACTCCATATAATCCCCTTTGGCAGTTTCCAGGGGATCCTCAATATCCTTAAAATTACAAATATAGTAGGATAAATGTCTTTCTGAAAAATCATCATCCTCTTCCTTTGTTACAAGACCCTTTTTAAGCATGGAGCTTTCTGCGCAGGCAGCTATTGCATGGGCCCAGCAGGTTCCATAATTCCCCTGATCCTTTACTTTGGTCACATAGGGTGATCTATAGCTGCTTTCAAGGCTTTGTAAGCTTTCTAAAGATTCTGCAAGCTCAGATCTTTCAGGCTTAATATCTATGGGCCTGTAGCCCAGTGCATGATTTGAAGGCTCTGTGGATGGCTCCTGCTTTTCGATCTGAGTCTCTTCTGACAGCTCCTGCTCCCCTATCTGAGTCTCTTCTGATGGCTCCTGCTCCCCTATCTGAAGTTCTTCCTGCTCTACTGTTTCCGGCTCTTTTGAAATCACTTCCTTTGCAAGAAGGTCAGTCGGGCTTGAAAAGGCCATGCCTGCTGCCAGAATAAGAGCAAGACCTTTTTTCATAAATTTTTCAAGATTTTTTTTCATAATACCCTCTCCAATCTGTTTATCCTTAATACCCTTATTTTACTACTTTTTTGAAGGTTTTTACAACAAAATAAAGGAAACAGTGATCAGATTCAGATCAGTGTTTCCTTATAAGCTTTGGTGACCGGCAGGGGCTACCACACCAGCTCTTTAGCTTCAACAGGGTTTTTGTTTATTGTTACCTCATAGGTCTTCCCGTTCCTGAATCTGACCACACGATGGGCCATTCTTGTTATCTCTTCATTATGGGTTACCATTATCAAGGTGGTTCCTGTCTTTACTACCTCCTCAAAGGCTTTAAGAACCTCTATGCTTGTTTCATAGTCAAGAGCGGC
>JAILBX010000039.1 GCA_024680675.1 Lachnospiraceae bacterium
GGCAGCTTCATAAAAGGTCATATGCTTGTGCTCCTTGGCCTTTTCCTCCATCCCCTCCTCACCGTACATTCCTTCACATATGAACAGATCAGAACCATTTGCATTATCAATTATTGACTTAACCGGTCGACTGTCTGTGCAATAGGTCAGCTTAATACCTTTTCTGGCTGGACCCAAGACCATATCAGGTACAAAAACTCTTCCATCATCCTCAATAGTCTCACCCTTTTGAAGTCTGTTCCAATACTTTAAAGGAATTTCTTTTTCCTTAGCAGCCACAGCATCAAATTTACCGGATCTTTTAATTTCCAGACTATAACCGTAGCATGTAACATTATGTGATACCTTAAAAGCCTTTATGATAAACCCATCAAACTGTATTTCTTCTTCTGCTTCACTTATCTCATAATATTCTATTTCAAAGGGTAACTCCGGGGCTATTACTCTCAAGGCTTCAACAACTCTTTTGAGTCCTTTTGGTCCTATCATTTTTATAGGCTCTCTTCGTTCGGCATTTCCCATAGACAGAAGCATGCCCGGAAGACCGCTTATATGATCTGCATGATAATGGGTAAAACACATTATATCTATGGGTTTTGGACTCCAGCCTTTCTCCTTCATTGCAATCTGTGTGCCCTCGCCACAATCAATCAATATACTTGATCCGTTATACCTAAGCATTAACGATGTCAACCATCTGTAAGGCAGAGGCATCATTCCTCCGGTGCCAAGCAGACATACATCCAACATATCTTTTCCTCCGGCCGATTATCTTTACAATCCCTTAATCTCTTTTCCACATGATCAGTGCATCTTCGACCGGTTTCTCATAAAAATTCTTTCTGACTCCTTCAGTCAAAAAACCCAGATCTTTGTAAACACTAATTGCGGCAACGTTACTTATCCTTACTTCAAGGGTAAAAGCCTTGCCGCCCAACTCTCTACCCTTTTCCAGTAGAGCCTGCAGCAGCATATGTCCGTAACCCTGATTCCTATACTCTGCTTTTATAGCCACATTAGTTATCTCTATGTCTCCGACAATCTCTCTGATACCCGCTCCACCGAATATCTCACCGGCATCCTTTACCACAAGATAGCTCATATGATCATTTTCTATCATCTGAAGGAAATCCTCCCTCCTCCAGGGCATTGAAAAACATTCCTCCTCTATGCTACAAACAGCATCAATATCTTTATCTGTCATTTCAGTTATTTCAATCATATAGAACCCTTTTGAAGTCTTTCCCTTTCCGCCTGAGACATCCTCAAATACTCCGGTTTATGTTCGGCAGCCGATTCAATGATCCCTTTTTTAAAATATATTTCACCAAGAAAAGCTAAAGCGGCTGCCCTTTGTCTTGACATATGAACCGGTGCGAAATCACATCTTACACTTCTGTCTTCTAACAATTTTTTAATCTTTTCTCCGTACACCGGAACTCCATCTCCTAAAAAAAGGACATCTTTAGTAGCTGCAATCTCCTTTAAACTGTTGCATAAATCCACTATATCCATGGCGGTCTGCTTTAAAAGTATTTCAGGGTCTTTTTTCTCCTCTTTGAAACAGTAAACTCCCGTATAAACCTGTTCCCTCCTTGCATCCATCACCGGACAGACAATTCCTCTGTATCCATAGGCATTGCAAGCCAAGGCATCCACTGTAGGGACAGGGATTATAGGCTTATTAAGAGCAAGACCCAAACCCTTTACTGTCGCTGATCCTATTCTTAATCCTGTAAAGGAGCCGGGACCCTTAGCTATTGCAATGGCATCCACTGTATCCAAATTGGTATCTGTCATATTTTTTATTTCATTCAGCATAGGTAGCAATGTGGTTGAATGAGTTTTCTTGTGATTTACCGTATATTCTGCAAGAACTGTCTCATCCTCAACAATAGCCACACTTGCTGTTAATCCTGAACTATCAATGGCAATTATCTTCATAATCCATCCTTTTTCACAGATAAGATCTCCACCTCAATTAAATGAATTATTTTCACCTTTTCGATTTTCTATGATTATCCTTCTGTAATTAAAATCTTTTTCCATATCTTTTTCAATAATAATATTGACAGCTTCTTTTGGAATAAGCTCTTCTATAAGATCTGCCCATTCTATAAGTGAAACTCCATCGCCGTAGAAATAATCCTCATATCCTATCTCTTCCATTTCGCTGATATCACTTATCCTGTAGACATCAAAATGATATAAAGGAAGTCTTCCACCCTGATATTCCTGAACTATAGTAAATGTAGGAGAATTTACATATTCTTTTATTTCCAACCCGGCTGCAAAGCCTTGTGTAAATACAGTTTTTCCTACCCCCAGATCCCCTATAAGTGTATAAACATCTCCCTTCAGCGCCTTTTCTCCCATTTTCTTAGCAAACTCTCTGCTTTCATCCTCACTGAAAGTCTCTTTAATGATCCGTTTTCCACTCACAAATCCGACTTCACTATATTTATCCATTCATTCTTTCCTTCTGTATTAATTCTATACCCTGATATTGACCTTTTTGGGATCCACATGCGTTGATATCATCTCTATAACCTCAACCTTTTTCGATCCCAGATCTTCGATAGGAAACAGACTTGCTCTAACCTTATTGGTATAAAGTATAATATTCTTGTTAGTGGATACCACCTTTGATACTGCCGCCCACGGAGCTGAATCCTGTTCACCGCAAACGGTTATCTCTATACCTTCTTCTGTCAGTTTATAGTGTTGAGGCTCCTTAAATGCAGGACTAAGCATCTGTTTTTTTGCCTGTAAATACAAAGAA
>JAILBX010000040.1 GCA_024680675.1 Lachnospiraceae bacterium
GGCAGCTTCATAAAAGGTCATATGCTTGTGCTCCTTGGCCTTTTCCTCCATCCCCTCCTCACCGTACATTCCTTCACATATGAACAGATCAGAACCATTTGCATTATCAATTATTGACTTAACCGGTCGACTGTCTGTGCAGTAGGTCAGCTTAATACCTTTTCTGGCGGGACCTAGAACCATATCGGGTGTAAAAACTCTGCCATCATCCTCAATTGTCTCACCCTTTTGAAGTCTATTCCAATACTTTAAAGGAATTTCTTTTTTCTTAGCAGCCACAGCATCAAATTTACCGGATCTTTTAATCTCCAGGCTATATCCGTAGCATGTAACATTGTGAGATACCTTAAAAGCCTTTATAATAAATCCGTCAAACAGTATTTCTTCTTCAGCTTCACTTATCTCATAATATTCTATTTCAAAAGGCAACTCCGGAGCTATTACTCTCAAAGCTTCAACAACTCTTTTGAGTCCTTTTGGTCCTATCATTTTTATAGGCTCTCTTCGTTCAGCATTTCCCATAGACAGGAGCATGCCCGGAAGGCCGCTTATATGATCGGCATGATAATGGGTAAAACACATTATATCTATAGGTTTTGGACTCCAGCCTTTCTCCTTCATTGCGATCTGTGTACCTTCGCCACAATCAATCAATATACTCGATCCGTTATACCTAAGCATTAACGATGTCAACCATCTGTAAGGCAGCGGCATCATACCTCCGGTGCCAAGCAGACATACATCCAACATATCTTTTCCTCCGGTTGATTATCTTTAAAATCTCCTACTCTCTTTTCCACATGATCAGTGCATCTTCAACCGGTTTCTCGTAAAAATTCCTTCTGACTCCTTCGGTCAAAAAACCCAGATCTTTGTAAACACTAATTGCAGCAACGTTGCTTGTCCTTACTTCAAGAGTAAATGACTTACCACCCAACTCTCTACCCTTTTCCAGTAGAGCCTGCACCAACTTATGTCCATAACCACGATTCCTATATGCTGCTTTTATAGCCACATTAGTTATTTCTATATCTCCGACAATCTCCCTGATACCCGCGCCCCCACATATCTCACCGGCATCTTTTACCACAAGATAGCTCATATGATCATTTTCTATCATCTGAAGGAAATCCTCTCGCCTCCAGGGCATTGAAAAGCATTCTTCCTCTATGCTACAAACTTCATCGATATCTTTATCTGTCATTTCGTTTATTTCAATCATATAGAATCCTTTTGAAGTCTCTCCCTTTCTGCCTGAGACATCCTCAAATACTCCGGTTTATGTTCGGCGGCCGATTCAAAAATCCCTTTTTTTAAATATATTTCACCAAGAAAAGCTAATGCGGCTGCCCTTTGTCTTGACATATGAACCGGTGCAAAATCACACCTTACCCCTCTATCATTTAACAGTTTTTTAATCTTTTCTCCGTAAACCGGAACCCCATCTCCTAAAAAAAGAACATTTTTAGAGCCTGCAATCTCCTCTAGTCTGTTACATAAATCCACTATATCCATGGCAGCCTGTTTTAAAAGTATCTCAGGATCTTTTTTCCCCTCTTTGAAACAGTAAACACCCGTATAAACCTGTTCCCTTCTTGCATCCATCACCGGACAGACAATTCCTCTGTATCCATAGGCATTGCAAGCCATGGCATCCACTGTAGGTACAGGAACTATCGGCTTATTTAAAGCAAGACCCAAACCCTTTGCTGTAGCCGAACCTATCCTTAAACCTGTAAAGGAGCCGGGACCCTTGGCTATAGCAATGGCATCCACAGAATTTAGATTGGTATCTGTCATTTTTTTTATTTCATTCAGCATAGGAAGTAATGTGGTTGAATGAGTTTTCTTGTGATTTACCGTATATTCTGCTATAACTGTCTCATCTTCAACAATAGCCACACTTGCTGTTAATCCTGAGCTATCTATAGCAATTATCTTCATAATCCATCCTTTTTTACAGATAAGATCTCCACCTTAATTAAATGAACTATTTTCACGCTTTCGACTTTCTATGATTATCCTTCTGTAATTAAAATCTTTTTCCAAATCTTTTTCAATGATAATATTGACCGCATCTTTTGGAATAAGCTCTTCTATAAGATCTGCCCATTCTATAAGTGAGACTCCATCACCGTAGAAATAATCCTCATAGCCGATCTCTTCCATCTCACTGATATCGCCTATCCTGTAGACATCAAAATGATATAACGGAAGTCTTCCACCTTGATATTCCTGAACTATGGTAAATGTAGGAGAATTTATATATTCCTTTATACCCAATCCGGCTGCAAAGCCCTGTGTAAATACAGTTTTTCCTACCCCCAGATCACCTATAAGTGTATAAACATCTCCCTCTAGTGCCTTTTCTCCCATTTTCTTAGCAAACTCTCTGCTTTCATCCTCACTGAAGGTCTCTTTAATGATCCGATTTCCACTCTCAGACTCAACTTCACTATATTTATCCATTCATTCTTCCTTCTGTGTTAATTCTATACCCTGATATTTACCTTTTTGGGATCCACGTGAGTTGATATCATCTCTATAACTTCAACTTTTTTTGATCCAAGATCTTCGATTGGAAACAGACTTGCTCTAACCTTATTGGTATAAAGTATAATATTCTTGTTAGTGGATACTACCTTTGATACTGCCGCCCACGGAGCTGAATCCTGTTCACCGCAAACGGTTATCTCTATACCTTCTTCTGTCAGTTTATAGTGTTGAGGCTCCTTAAATGCAGGACTAAGCATCTGTTTTTTTGCCTGTAAATACAAAGAA
>JAILBX010000061.1 GCA_024680675.1 Lachnospiraceae bacterium
TCTACATTCTTTAAAGGCTTTCCTATGGATCCCGGCTTGTTCTTGCCCTTTACATTTGTTGATATTACGGGAGAACACTCTGACATTCCATAACCCTCTATCACCTCTATACCGTACTTTGCAAACTCATCAATATAGAAAGGATCAAGATGAGCTCCACCTGTATATATGGTCTCCAGATTTTTTCCGAATACATTGGCTGAAACGGGATCCTTCGTTACCTGCAGCTTCTTATAAATGGTCTCTATCATCATTGGAACCATAAGCATGGTTGATGGATTAAATATACTCATATTCCTTATCATATGCATAAATGAATCATTTATACATACCGTTGTACCAATTGAAAGAGTTTTAAGCCAATCCATAACAAGGCAGTATGCATGGTGGATGGGAAGTACGCTTAAGGTTGTGCCGTTATCTTTACCAACATACTCCACATTCTCAACATTATCGTAAAGATTTCTATGTGTAAGAACGACACCCTTACTCTTTCCCGTAGTTCCTGAAGTAAAGATTATTGTTACAACATCATCCTCTCCGGGTTCTTTAGCATCCTTATCCCTTGCAGATGCCATAACAGTAGCCATGGTTTCTTTTCCTTCTGTCTCTTCTTCCAGGAACCATATATTCTTGAGCTTTGGGCATTTTTCCTTTGCTGCACTGGCAACTGCTTCAAGCTTTGGGCTGATAAAAAGAGCTTCTGAATCAGAACGGTTTAAAAGGTCTATGAGCTCCTCAGCCGGAAGATTGGCATCAAGGGGCACTGCCACGTTATCCCCTGTAACAATACCAAAATAGCAGCATATCCAATAAGGTGAGGTCTCTCCTATAAGTGCTATATGAGAAGCACTGTAGCCTAAGCTTGCCAGTCCCTTTCTCACCTTTGTGATATCTGCATCCATTTCACCGTAGGTTTTTTCGCAGATATCCTTCTTATTAAGCCATTTTACCAAAACCCTGTCCGAATAAGCATTAACAGTATCTCTCCAAAGCGTTGCCAGATTTCTCATTACTTTTCCTCCTTAAGCTCACCTATAAGATCCATAGCTTCCTTTATTGTCTGGATCTTAACTACCTTATCCTCCTCAAGTTCTACGTCAAACTCATCTTCAAGCTCGCCTAACAATGACATAAAATCCAGTGAACTAAAGCCTAAATCCTCACGGAATCTCAGATCATCCTTCATATCCTCGGGCTTAACATCGCAATACTGCGCAACTATCTCTTTAAATCTTTCTTCAGGTACCATTTTTCCTCCTTTTCCAAAAACCCTTAAGGGTCCTTGATACATATATATTTTTTTTACATTTATAAGCTTTTTTAGTGAACCTACAGGCTTTTCTTAAGGCCCTATACCATATTTATTATTTCTTCAAGTGTCAGATTTGGCTGTTCTATTCCTCTGAATATGATCCTCATAAGGTAGTAGTTAAATAATTCCATATCCTTTTCTGTAAGAGCAGCAGTCTGATAGTGATAAGAGAAATTCATTCCTCCGTTATATAAATGAGAAACGGTAAGATACATCTTCTTTGTTGCTGCACCGTTTGCAAACCATTTGGAGTGCATTGGAATATCCTTAAGATATGGATTCTCAAGCTTTGCGGATACGGGCTGATATGTCAGATAGCAGCTTTCATAGCTTGTATCCTTGGGAGTATTGTAACGCTTCCTTATCTCCTCCCATATAAGCTCAGGATCATAATTACTATGCATATATATACGATTCTGCATATTCTGTATCTCGTAAGCTCCCGCAATGAACTCAATATCCGAAGGAAGAACTGTTCTGCAGGGGAACATTATTGTTCTGCTTCCTCCCGAGGTCCATTCATCCTTTGTTGACCTTCTTGATATGAAGTTTTCAACTGTTATATCTTCCTGTCCGTTATTAACCTTTGAAAGATATGTTCTTATTCCAAGCAATAAGAGATTTGTAACCGAAAGCTGGTTGTTGATACAGAAGGTCATAAGATTTTTGGTGGATTCGGGTTCAAGCTGATAATCCTTTACTGCCACAAAGAGCTTTTCTCTCTCTATATCCGCTGCCCGCAGATTAGGATCATTATGCTTCTTTCTTGACTCCTCAAGAACTCCCGGTCCCTGAATATCTGAATATAGGGGCTCTCCCCATTGATCCAGCATATCATCCCAAAACTTCTTATCCTTTAAGAAACGTTTTTCATTGGATGCCCTCTTCAGATCATTTTCCAAAACCTCTTCATAATCCGCAAGGTCTGCAGGCATTTCCGATTTAAAACGATAATGGGTGTAGAGTGACATTATATCCCCTATCATTACCACCATTCCAATTGAGTCCATAAGACGGTGGTCGATATGAAGGAAAAATCCATTATAGCCATCCGGCAGCTTCATAATAAAGAACTCACACATTGGGATATCATCACCGTCTATGGTCTTGTATGCCCATTTCTGCATTGTATCGTCTGCCTCTTCCATTGTCATATCAGACAGATCCTTAACCGGTATATCAAGCTTTAGCTTTTTGGGAATGTATTGCTTTATCTCTCCCTTTTTATCAGGAGCCGTAAAGTGAACCTTAAGACATTTGTACCTGTCAAGCTCCTTTAAAATACATTTCTTTAAAAGATCAAGATCAAGATCAGCCTTTAAGGATGCCACAACGCTGAGTCCGGAAACCTGCTGAGTCTTATATTCGTTGATCCATCTGTAGTGAATCTTTTGTGCTGCTGTTAATGGGTATTTTTTTGCCATTTTTCTCCTCCTTTGTACTGCCCGAAAAAGAAAATAGCATATTATTATTTTTTTGACTATAGGGTATTTGCTTTAATGAACACATTAAGAAAAAGTGACCATAAGATATCAAACAGGATTTGAAAATGTGTTTGATATCTCTCTTAAAATGGCCACTTTTTATGATCATAACTTTATTCCTTTAAGAAGTGATCCAAGACTTGTAGTCAGTTCCTTAGTTTCTATACTTACCTCCTTAGGAGAATACAGCTCTGTAAGCTTTGGTTCAAGACCCTTCATGGTAAGGCTTATCTTTCCCTCTTCTATCTTTATAACCTTTACTTTAACACTCTGCCCGACCTTTAATACATCTCTCGGGCTTTTGATCCTCTTATCGCTGATCTGGGATATGTGCACAAGACCCGAAAGCTCTCCGCCAATATTTACAAAGGCCCCATAGGACTGAAGGGATTCAACACTTCCCTCATAAGTATCCCCCACCTTAACCTTTTCAAAGGATTTTTCTCTTTCCGCCTTCTTTCTGTTTTTTATGACTTCCTTACCGGAAAGGATTATCCTCTCCTTTTCCTTATCAACCTCTGTAACAATAACATCAATATGCTTTCCAACCCAGTCATCCAGCTTTTCCGTGTATGTGTCCGATATCTGGGATGCAGGGATAAAGGCTCTTAGCTCATCAATATAGGCTATTACTCCGCCCTTGACTGCTTCCTTTATCTTTACATTAATGACTTCACCGCTTTTAACATTTTCCTTAAGCATTACCCATGTGTCGTCATCATCTGCTTCGTTTTGCTCGATATAGTCGCTATCGAGCTGCTTATAAGATTCCTCAAGTTCTTTTTCGAAATCCTTCATCGATTCCATATTTTCTTCCTCCCTTTATAATTGATCATTAGCTGTTAAGAAAACTCCATAGGCGGTTTTCTTAAATATCTTTGGACATCATCCTTATGCCAAGAACAAAGGCCAGAATGATCCCCACAAAAAGCACTATCAGAGCAGGACCCACCATATATTCGATATCGCCGAAAAGAGCAACAATACCACTAAGTAAAGGAGCTGCTGCTATCATAGCAATAAACTTGCCAAAGTCCTTCGCATACTTTTTGGGATCTTTTACCTTTACCTTTTTATAGTGAGGTATAAGCTTGATATTCTTTGACAGACCGATACTTAATGCATAATAAAACAAGCACAGAGAAACAATAAACATTGCTATGGAATATGTTCTGTCCATTATATACTTTTATCCTTTCCTTATCCTCATCATAGCTTTTTACAAGTGGATTATATCAAAAATAAATATGTCCTTCCACATAATTTGACTTTATGCAGCCAAAAAGATATATTATTAATTACTATAGACTGTTTTGACAAACAGAATACAAGGGGGTAATATATGGATCTTAAACTTAAAGACAAGGTAGTATTGATAACCGGTTCAACCGGCGGTATAGGAACCGCTCTTACCAAGGCCTTCGCAGAGGAAGGATGTAAGCTCTCCATAACTTCAACTAAGCAGGAAAAGCTCGATAAACTGACTGCAGGACTTGATGTTCAAAAGGATCATCTCTTTACACAGGTGGTTGATGTACGTGATGAGGAAGCAGTTAAAGCAATGATAGATAAGACTGTAGAACATTACGGACATCTGGATGTTCTCGTAAATAATGCAGGCTTTGAAGGAAGCATCATGCCTCTGACCATGCAGACAAAAGAAAACTTCATGAACGTATATGACATCAATGTATTCGGATCCATCTATTGTATGAAGTATGCAGCCAAGCTTTTGGCAGAACAGGGCTCAGGCTCCATAGTTGTCATTGCATCCGGAGCAAGCTTCCAGGGTGCACCGGGAATGTCACCTTACATATCTTCAAAGCATGCAATTGCAGGTGTTTCAAAGACTCTTGCTTTAGAACTTGCCACCACCGGAGTCAATGTTAACTGTATCTGTCCCGGACCCGTAGATACCGAGATGATGAGAGATATAGAACAAAAGGCTTTAGGCGACTCAGTTAAAACTGAGGATGCCATAAAACAGTTTGCTGCCGGCACTCCAAACGGAAGATATGCCAAGGCTGAAGAGGTAGCTGCCTTATCTGTATTTATGGCTTCACCTCTTGTCAGCCATATTACAGGAGACCTTATAAACATCGATGGCGGTGTTGCTGCAACAGGAAGATAAGAGGATACCTTCACTTTAAGGGATCTGCAAAGTCATAAACAAAAAACTCAGCCTGAAATACCGGCTGAGTTTTTTGCATAATTCAAATCTTTCTTAAATCCATCTTTTTAATGAATCAGGATCTCATATTCATGTACATTTGAGGACTTTGCTTTAGCCAGATTAATTCCGTACTTATCCGGCAGCTCGCCTGTAAAGCCTTTGTTATCACATCTGCCAAGCCAGGGCTCCAGACAGATATAGGATGCCTTTGATGAAGGCTTTGACCAAAGGCCGAAGCTTTTAAAGCCTTTACAGTTTAAGGT
>JAILBX010000073.1 GCA_024680675.1 Lachnospiraceae bacterium
AGAGAGCATTAACTATATCTTTGAGGATGACGGAACTCTTACCGTATATGCTCCCTCAACCGACCTTCAGTGGTGGACCTTTATAGGAGATAATGACGCCGTCGAGCTTAAGGGCTGGGAAGTAGATGAAGATGTATATTATGGAAATGTAGCGTCTAAGCTTGAGGATGGAACAGTTCATATTATAATGGGACATTACAATGATGGTGATGATGCTCCCGATGATTATGCTGTTATCGATGCCGTAGTTGAAGGAGGTAAGATAGTTGAGGTTGATAATTCAGGCTTCATTAATGATCTGAGCCAGGTTTTTGATGTGGAGTGATTTCTTTAAGGGAAAAACAAATATAATATTTTTATGTAGGGAGGGTGATAGATAGTGCTGTATTTCTGTCGCCCTTTTCTTTTTATAAATTTTGATAAAGATATTAAAAAAACAGTGTAAAAATCTCCCCATATGTGATAAAACAGTTATAAGAGAGGGAGTAGGATTCTATGAAAAAAGGAGAAAAAGTATGAAAAAATTTTTGAAAAATGCTATAAGCCTTGTACTTGCTTTTGGAATGGTATTTTCAGAGCCTTTACCTGCTTATTCTGCAGTGGTTGTGGATAAGGGCTCAAAAGGCCATCAGGGAGAGATCATTGAAACAATTGAAGCAGAAGAGCTTCCTGATCTGCAGGCTCAGGGGGAAGAGCTTACAGTCAGTGAAGCACTAAGCAGTGAGCCTGAGTCAGAAGAGGCTGTGGAAAAAGAGCCTGAAAGCTCAGAAGAAGAGGCAGCCCTTCAGCCTGAAAAGACTGAAGGAAGCAGCAGAGCCTATGGATACCGTGCCGGATCGGAAGAGGAAGCTAAGGTATCAAAGAATGCAGAGGAAGAAGAGAGCTTAAGCGAAGAGCTTCCGGCCAAATATGACCTTCGTGACCATGGTCTTTCCACAAGCGTAAAAGACCAGGATCCCTTTGGTACCTGCTGGTCCTTTGGAACCATGGCAGCCTCGGAAAGTAACTCTATTAAAAATGGACTGGTAGGCAGCGATGTGGACTTTGCCGAAAGACATTTAGCCTATTATTTATTCAGAAATTATAACTATTTAGAGGATGGGGAGACCAGACAGGGCGTAGATGATCCTTTGGGAAATACCGCAGGGGATTTTGCTGTATACGAATATGAAGATAAATCCGTTTATGATCCCGGTTTAAATACCGTAAAAGCAATGTTTTATCTTTTGGGATGGAGGGGTCCGGCAAATGAAGCGGATTACCCTTACAAAAACAGTAAAGAAATGGACACTGAAAAGCTGCCAAGGGATACAGAAAATATTTATGGGAAAAGCCTGGTTCACCTTCAGAATTTTGGAGTGATCAATCCAAAGAAGCAGCCTGAAGAGGTAAAAAAAGCCCTGCAGAAATATGGAGTTCTTGCTATGTCATATTATGATGAAGATGACTCCTACGGTGATAAGGGTAGCTATTATTGTACAAAAGATGTGGATTCAAATCATACAGTAGCTGTAATAGGCTGGGATGATAACTATGTTTTCGGAAAGAATAAAAAGGGAGAACAGCCTAAGAATAACGGAGCCTGGATCATAAAAAATTCCTGGGGAACCGAGGAAAAATGTCTTGATAATGGATATATGTACATATCCTATGAAAATGCGACTCTTTTGAATGCAGTTTACTGTAATTACGAAAAAAAGGATAATTACGATAACAACTATTTTTACAGTGGCGGAGTCAATAATCAAAGCTACAAAAAGGCAAACAGCTTTGCAAATATTTACGAGATAAAGAAGGGAAATGAAATACTTAAGGCCTGTGGAATAGCTCTTAAGGACACTGATGTAAATTATGAGCTTCAGATATATAAAAATCCCACAGACGCTACGGATCCTGAAAGCGGAGAGAAAATGCTTTCAGAGCCCTTAACCGGAAAGACTAAATTTGAAGGCTACTATACAGTGAATCTGAACGAGCCTCTCATATTTGCCAAAGGGGATAAGGTGGCAGTAGTATTTTATCTGTCAAAGGGCGATTCGATTAAATCCACGGAAGGTGTAGGAATATATGTTGACAACAGCTCTGATGTAAATCTTGCTGAGGATACAGAGCAGTATTACACAAAGGAAGAAAGGTGTCAGAGCCTTTACTCATCAAAGACAAAGAATGATAAAGGTAACTATGATGGAGAATGGAATGATTTTATTGATATCAAGCCCCATCCCGATACCGCAAGGATCCATGCCTATACAGTAAACACCACCTGGGGTCTTGA
>JAILBX010000088.1 GCA_024680675.1 Lachnospiraceae bacterium
GTCAACAGTTTATCCGGGAGTCACGGAGGACGTCTGTGTGCCTATACTTGAAAGAGAATCCGGTCTGAGAAGTGGAGAAGATTTTAAGGTTGGATATAGTCCCGAGAGGATAAATCCCGGGGATAAGGTACATCGTCTTTCCAATATAACCAAGATCGTTTCCGGTATGGATAAGGAAAGTCTTAAGGTAATAAAAGAAGTCTATGACATAGTTATAGAGGTGGGAACCTTTCCGGTCTCAACAATAAAGACTGCCGAGGCCATAAAGGTTGTTGAGAACAGTCAGAGAGACGTAAATATAGCATTTATGAATGAACTGGCCATGGTTTTTGAAAAAATGGGTATAGATACCAATGAAGTTGTTGATGGTATGAATACCAAGTGGAATGCTCTTGGTTTTCGACCCGGTCTTGTGGGAGGCCATTGTATTGGAGTTGATCCCTATTATTTTACATATGAGGCGGAAAAACTTGGCTATCACAGTCAGATAATACTGAACGGGAGGATAATAAATGATTCCATGGGTGCCTACATTGCCGATGCTGCCGTAAAAAAAATGGTGGAGGCAGGACAGAGTCCCAAAAACAGCAGGGTAGTGATATTAGGCTTAACCTTTAAGGAAAACTGTCCGGATATAAGAAACAGTAAGATAGGTGATATCCTTGCAAGGCTGAATGAATACGGCATTAAAGCCATAGTGGTGGATCCTTATGCCTCCAGGGAAGAGGCTAAAAGAGAATATGATGTGGAATTGCTTCCCATGGAGGAGGTTAAGGATGCTGACTGCCTTATAGCTGCAGTGGCACACAGCGAGTTTAAGGAAATGGGTTTTTTAAAGCTTTCCGGCTTATATAAGGATATTCCCAATGAAAACAGGGTTTTTGTGGATGTGAAGGGAATGTTTGATAAAGAAGAGTATGAGAAGCTTGGATATAAATACTTCAGGCTATAGAAGAAATATAAATATAGAGGCTTCATAGATCAAGTGGTTTTAAATAAAGCAAAGGGACATTATGTTTGGTAAAAAAAAGAAGGCTTTGAAAGAAAATATAGATTATGACAGGGATACACAAAGACCTGTTCTCAGGTGCAGTATCTGCAACGGGGAAAAAGTGGCCGGATTTAAGGACATTAAAACAGGCAGCTTTCAGGAGGTAATGTATATAAGATCGGATGCCGATCTTAAAAGCTTCATGGAGGCCTGTGGTATCAGTGAAATAGTCAAAGAGTATTGACATATCCTTTTCTTTATTATTAAAATAAATAGAAAGTTAGAATTGATGCTAAGGGAATTTTGAAAGTGAAATGTTCAGGAGGTAGAAAATGGCTTGTTTTATTGTACCGGCAACAGAAGCTGTAGTTGTAAAGGTTATAGAAAAGGCAGAAGAAAAAAAGGCAAGGGATATTTCAAAGGATATTATAGAGGATGAGAGCAGTATTACTGTTCCTTTCAAAAGTAAGCTGGGGTGGTTAAGCAATATGCTCTGGGGAGGTTCTATCCTTCTGGCCTTTGAACATGTCTGGCATGGGGAGGTTACTTTATGGTTTCCTTTTCTGACAGCAATGTCTGATCCCCTGGAGACTGAGGCAATGCTGCATGAGATGGCTACAGCAGGTTTAGGTATGGCAGTTCTTGTTACTGCAGTATGGGGTGGAATGTGCCTTGTTGCAGACTCCCTTGTAAAGAGGAAAAAAGTAGCCTGTAAAGTAAGGACTGATCATGAGGGAGATACAAAATGACACTTTTGATAACAGTATTTGCAGCGATTATTGCCACTGTGAAGTGGTATACCGCAAAGGATGACAGACTGAAGCTTGGAAGCTTGTGTCTTATGTACTGGGGCGCATCTATTATGTGGTTTGTGGATGCTCTTGTGGGATATATTGAGCTTGGAGCTTCTTATTTCAGCCCAGGGATTGAAGATATGATAAATGATGGATTTTTGGGATTGTCAGTGGTTGCTTTGGGATTGATCATATGGCTGGTCAGGCTTTTGGTAAGAGATCCGGAAGGAAGGATAAAAAGCGCATTGCTGCATAAGAAAACAGATGTTAAATAGAGAAAAAGGAGTAAGAGGAGATCTGGGGATCTCCTCTATTTTTTAGGACAGAGATATATCAAAGTAAAAGCTGCCATTCCAGATTCCGGCAGTAAGCTCCTTTGCAGATATCTTACCTCTGGCTTCTCTGTCAAGCACCCCATCTTCTGATGGGCTGAAAGCAGTTATATCCTGATAAAGAAGGGGGACTACCGGCTCTTTACCATCCTGGGTAAGGATAAAGGAGGCTGTGTTGGGGGCAACATTCAGGGATCTGTCCTTTGGGAGAAAGCCGCTTACCCGCACAAGGTATTCCCCTTCCTTTTCACTGCCGGATAATACTATTTTTTTAGGTATGATCACAGAGATAGAGCTGCTTTGAAGGACTGTAAGAGTAGCAGAGGCTGATTCAATTGCGGATCCTTCTGAATCCCTTAAGACACATCTGTATTTTTTGCCGTTTTCATTCATTGATACATTGGATATAATCAGGTTTGATGTTTTAACACCGGAATAGCTGACTCCTTCATTATCAACAAGATCACAAAGATCTGCATATCCATCCGGAGTATAGACCTGCCAGCTGTAAGAGCTTATGTTTCCTCCCTTTACTGTGAATTCGGCCTGATCCCGGCAGTAAACCTCAAGATCCTGTGGCTGATTGATTATTGTGGGCCCTGAAAAACCGTAGGCAAACAGGGCTCCTATTATCTCGCCGTAGTGAGTTTCGCTATAGCCGCAGGGATCGTGCACGCCATCTCCGATACATCGAAGTTTTCCCTTTCCCGCTTCAAGATGAGTAGTAACAGAATAGGAGTGTGTGGGGTCAAGGATCATTTCACCCTCTTCGATATAAGATACGGTATTTGCTGTATGGTCTGTTATCTCTGCACTTGACTTGCTTCTTTGTACATACCCTTCGGCAGTTGCATTTATTCCTTTTTCCTTACAGACCGGACAGGGGATACTTTCATAACCTGATCCGAAAAGGTTTACTATAAAGTCGATTTTTGCGCAGCCTTCGGGAAGCTCTACTGAAACTTCATCCTGCCAGTAATCCAGCAGCTTATAGGGGCCTGCCATAACCTTTGTACTAAGGAGGAATAAAAAAGCAATAAACGTAAAAGAGAAAAGTATACTTTTTATTTTCATAGGCCTTATCCCCTGTATTTTTCTGTATTCTTTTCTGAAGAAGGATTGTTTTTACAGCTATCAGAGTCAGAAATCCTGTTTTCTATATTGAAAATAAAACTTCCGTTCCAGGAACCGAGACTAAGTCCTTTTGCAGTTACGATACCACTGGCACAGGAATCCTTTTTAGAGTCGCTTATCCTGAATTCAGTTACCTTTTGAATAAGGGTTGGAATGATGTCGTCTCTGCCGGCCTGAGACAGAACAAAATCTGTGGTATCGGGCTCTACGGAAATGGTTTCATTAGCAGGAAGATCTCCGGTGACTCTTACTGTATAATCTGCCCTTTTGTCACTGCCCTCCAATATGATCTTTTTTGGTATTATTATACTGTAGGAGGAAGGAACCAAAACCTCTACAGTTGAAACTATCTTTCCTTTGTCGGATACGGTATTGGTTTCTATACTTCCTGAATCCATAGCGTAAAGGGGAGTGGTAAAAATAAGT
>JAILBX010000096.1 GCA_024680675.1 Lachnospiraceae bacterium
CATTGCAACCTCTTCCTGGTCGGTCAGAGTATTTACTGAGATAATATTATCATTCATAATATCCCCAATTATCTCATCATCCCTTTTTAAGATCAGATGTCTTAAGCTTACCGTTCCCAAAAGATGCCTTTCATTGTCAAGAACATAACAGATGTTTATTGTTTCCTTATCCACACCTATTTTCCGGATCCTTTCAATGGCCTCTCCCACCTTTAGATTCACCTTCAGATCCACAAACTCCACAGTCATTATACTTCCCGCGGAATCCTCAGGATACCTTAGAAGGTGGTTTATATCTCTCCTGGTTTCGGAATTTGCGTTTGCCAGAAGTCTCTTGACCACATTGGCAGGCATCTCCTCCATAAGGTCCGTTGCATCATCGGCCATGAGATTATTGATAATGTTGGCAGCTTCTCTGTCTGTTATAGAGGTTATAATGGTCTGCTCTGTATCAATATCAAGGTATGAAAAGACATCAGCGGCCATTGTCTTTGGAAGTATCCTGAAAACCCTTATCCTGTCTTCATTGGATAACTCCTCCAAAATACTTGCTATATCCGCCTCATTGCATTCAAGCAGCTTTGACCTTAGCAGGGTATATTGTTTATTGTCTATAAGTTCACGAATCTCTTCCATATTATTTCAAAAATCCCAGATTTCTTATTAATGCCACTTCCTTAGCTTCATTTTTTGCCACCGAAACAAAAGCTATGATCCTTAATATTACAATAATGCATTCAAGGATAGCGCCTATTATGGGAACAAGAACGGTAAAACATAAGGCAAGACTTATTATTAAAATGACGATCTCAAGCAGGGCAAGCTTAAAGTTTTCTTTAACATGAAAGGCCAGATAATCAGACCTGTTCTTCCCCAAAAGCCAAAGTATGGCCAAATAAAGAAGGGCACCCCAAAGACCGGTAATATATATAAGCATTGCTACTACCTTATTTTCCGAAATATCCCTGGCATCAAATTCTGCGCTATGATCCCATTCAGGAAGGGGCACAGAGTCAGCTTTAATATCCCCGGGATTTTCCAGGTTGGTTCCGCAGACCTGGCAAAAAATATTATTATCATCCACTCTTGCTTGACATTTTGGACATACCTTCATTTTAACCTACCTCCTAAACTTATTACTGTGATTACAGAGTAATATATTTAACTAAAAAATACTTGGAGCTCCGGGGAGCTAACGTTTATCAAGATCTATAAATTCTAAGAATATCACCGCTATCATAGCATAGCATATAGTGAATAATATAAGATACTTCCAGCAATTCAAAATTATGTCCGCCGAGAAGGCATATTTAGGATCCTGGTTCTGATTTCCGCACTGCTTCATTATCCACTCATTATATCCTTCCTTTTCTACTTCTATAAGCAGATCCTTAATGGGTTTTTCTCCCCCTATTTCTACATTTTTAAGTTTTACCATATTATTCCATATGGAAACCATGGGAAGTGAATTATAATCTCCCTGGGAGCAGAGAACAGTGAGTCCCCATTTTGAAATGGTTATATTACTAATTGGCAGTACATTGTCAGGAAGATTAAAGAAACCTCCCGAAAATACCAGCTGAAATATCAAAAGAAATGGCATAAGGGTCATTGCCGTAGTAGTTGAACGTACTATTGAGGAGACCATAAGAGCCATCATATCGGCTGAGTAGGTTATAAGAAAAAGAGATATGCCAATATCTATAATGGACCATTCAAAAAACATGCTTTTTTCGGGAAATGCCACTCCCACAATCTTGCAGATCAGGATTATTATAACTGTCTGGGACAGGCACAAAAAAGCCTGATATATCATATGAGCTGCAATATAGGAAGATATATGCAGACCTGATCTGTGTTCTCTCTTGACTATGGGCCTTTCTCTGCAGACCACCTGGATTGAATTGAAAAAACCATTCCATATACATACACAGGTCAGGGCAAAGGTTCCCATCTTGGTTCCCTCCATAGTCTTAAAAAGAGAGGAGCCAAGAACAAAGGAAACCATGCCTGCGATGATAGCTGCCATAGGAAGAACCTTCCAGTCATTTTGAAAGATAAACATTCTGAAAAGCTTACCCAGGTATATAAAGATCTGGGCTAAACGTCCCTTATGTCTGACTTTTTTATCCTGCAACTTATCATCCCACCTTTCTCTTAAGTAATTCAGCGTATTTTTCTACGAACTCATCTGCTCTGCCTTCACCGCCTTCATCCTGCTGATTGATGGACAAGAGGATCTCCTCCATGGACTTCTTTTGGAAAAAGTCATAGGCTTCCTTAACCGGACCGTAAAAAGCAAGTCTTCCTGTTCTTGATCTGTCCTTTGCCAATACTATAACATCATCAAAAAGATCTATTACCCTGTCAGGCGTATGAGTTATAACAATGACTATCTTTCCCGTATTGGCAATCTCTCTCAGCTTTTCAAAAAGATTCCTTGCCACCACTCCGTCAAGCCCCGAATCAGGCTCATCTAAAATAAAAAGCGTAGGATTGGAAATATACTCCATAGCTATGGAAAGTCTCTTTTTCTGACCACCTGAGAGCTTCTCTACCAATGAGGATTTTATGGCTGTCAGTCCAAATATGTCTAAAACCTCACTGATCCTTCCTTTTCTGTTTCTAAAGGAAATATCAGAGGGAAGTCTTAGAGATGCCGCATCCTGAAGAGTCAAAAGGACTGTGTCATTTTCTCTCATAAGATCCTGCTGGGGTACAAAGCCCACATCATATTTCATATTCTTATAGTCCTTATAAATATCCCTTTCATCTAACCTTATATCAGCATTTGCCTTTTCATAACCTGTTACGGCATTTACGAAGGTGGTTTTTCCTGCTCCTGAACCACCCAGTAAAAGTACCAGATGTCCCTTTGGAATATTTAAATGTATGTCCTTTAAAAGGTACCTTTTTCTAAAAAAATCAATAACTCTTCTATAGGTTATATTTACAGATAAACCTGAAGAAATTGTATCTGCAGAAACTCCCGAGACTGCCGCTCCACTGTTCTTTGATATTGAATCTATCTTCTTATAAGGCACAAACTTACTGCTAAAGCCCCAGATTAAACAGATCACCCCTTCAAATAATATAAAGAGCACCACCCATTTTTTACTTCTCTTAAAGACCTCTGCCAGTCCCAGATATATCCTGATACCATATACCAGTAATGTCACCGTAAGGATAATATCGCAAACCCCCAATACCCTTACAAACATAGACTCCTTTGGAATAAAAGCAGCAAATACGTTTATAATTAATTGAAGTCCCGAAAAAACAGTATAGGCTCTCCCATCCTTCTCTCTGTCAGCACAAAGGCTTAGGGTATATTCTTTGACAAAGGGAATGAAGGCTTTATATCTTTTTGCACCGCATTTTCCAAATATCATAAAATAGCCTATAAGAAGAAGAATTTCCTTTAAAAGTCTATATCCATAAGTAAATAAATATACTGTCATACCCTCCATTTACGTAAAACCTCCTTAAAATTCACCTTCCGCTTCCATACAACATAGCTATTATTTTACTTAGTCCTTTTATATCAAAAAAGGCGCTGTAATCCTTCTTCCCCTCTTGTCCATTTTTTATAAGATAAAAATCCGGAGTTATGCCTCCTTCTATACCCTCACCCCCGGCATTTAAAAAGACATTGTTGTCAGATATGGAATAAGCCATCCCATTAGCCATAACGCAATCTCTGACAGGATTTGCTCCTCCTCCTGTCCTTTCTCCCACTACCTTTATCCCTTCATCCTTCAGCATAGCTGTAAGAAGATTACCACAGGAAAAAGTCTGATAGCTGGTTATGATGCAAAAATTAAAATCAAACTGCTCCCCATTATCCTCTTCATTAAACTCACCGTCAAAATTTCTATCCACAAGATATCTGGCAGTCTGTACTCTGCCGCTTATCCTGTTCCTTGTTCTAAGCTCCACTTCTCTTTTTCCCGTGATCAGGGAATATATTCCTACACAGGCATCCCCGCTTCCTCCGAAGTTTGAACTTATATCGATCACAAAGTTTTTAATATTCTTGTCTTCCCCTGCTTTTTTTAAGGCATTGTAAACTATACCCACAGAATCTCTTTTTTTGGGAATCTCAGCCCCTTCAAGATAATATGCATCCCAGGCATCCGTATCAAGAAGAAAGGGGCTGAAGGAAACTACCGCAGTATCTCCCATTACATTATAGGCATCCCCAACAAAATCCTCATTCAGCTCCATACAGCCTTCAAGAGACTTATTTCTTGCCTCATTTATCCAATAAAGCTCCCTGCTGCCCTTTATCCTGTAATCCTCAAAAGCATCCCTCTGGCTCCAACCCTCTATAGTGTCAAAAAGAATACTTTCATAGCTTTTGCATATTTCCTGGCAAAGAGCATCCTCTCCGGAGCCTGCTCTGTCATAAATACTGTTTATAAAGCTATATCCAAGATCATTATGACCATCATACAAATAGTAATCCAAAAGCACGGTGCCTGCAAGATAAGCAGCTATATCCTCAGATAACAGAAAATTTTTTATCCTTGCAGAAACTTCATCATATTCCTTTAAGGCCCTGTCAAGACCTGACTCTCTTATTAAGGGCTCTATATCGGATACAGCCGGATGGCCACAAAAGTTATCAATGTTAAAACAGAGCTCCTTATAGTTAAACTCCCTGGCCTCAAGGCTGCCTCTGGATCCCTTGCTTATCAATTCTTCAAGCCTTCTGTCAGCAATATCCGGATAGTAATAGACAATGGCTGAATAATATATGCTTCCCTCTATATATGAAATATTCATGTAATGCATATTGGAAAAAATATCCGAAAGAGTAGCCAAAGGAAAATAAATATCCTTAGGATCCCCATAAATCTTTATTCCATATTTTGAAAAATCCAGAGTGGCAGGATCAGATCCTTCCCTGTCATATTCCACACCGGCGAGCTTAATAAAGGGACTGCCGTCATAATACACGCTGTCCTGATCGTATCCATACCTGTAGAAGCAGTCGGTAAATCTGTAAAGATCATCAGAATAGAGGCAGCCCTTCTCTAAATCCACAGTAGCCCTGTCTCCCCTTCCTGTAGTCAGGAGAAAAACATTGTCCTCTGTCTCTTCCATTTCCAGATAGCCTTTATTATTCATTATGATCCTGTAATAATCCCTGATCCCTATATAAGGAATATCCTCAAGACCCGAATAAAATCTTAAAGGTACACTAAAAGCAGGTATATCTCTGTCTTCCTCATATACCTGTGTTACCTTTTCCGAATAATTACCTATATTTTTTTTGGCATCATCTTCCCCGGACTTTAAGACCCTGTCAGTCTTCAGCTTTGCAGCTGAGCCTTCTGACCCTTTTTTATCCGAATAGGTCTTCTTGACTTTTCCGGCTTCTATATAAGCCCCTTCTGTATCATAGCTACTTTCACTGCTGTTTATTTCCTCGGCATCAGTAGAAACATAGAAAGCTATAAAAAACACCATTATACAGCCCATTACGGTTCCTATCAGGATGGATACAAAAACAGAGCTTCTGCCTCTTCTATATTCCTTCATGATATAAAACTCCCTCTTAATAACTATATCTTCCCTCTTTATCTGATCATTATACCATATTTTCCCTTTAAAGGTTCAAATTCCCCCTTAAATAAAAACGGACGAATATTTTATAATTTCTTCTCCCGGCAGCTGATCTTATCCCTTCTTTAAAAGTATTAAAATATTTTAAATAAGGAGTAATAAAGCTTAATGCTCCCCTCCTCAGCAGGGAGAATGACTTTAACCCTGCCGCCTTCGCCCATTATGGTTTCCAATACTCTTCCATCCTGATCCTTTGCGGTATATCCCGGATAATACAATAAGGGAAGGGTGACAGCTTTTACAGCATCACTGTTTTCTATATCGGCATTTTCGTAGGTAAGATAAACCGAACTTCCCTTTTTTTCATACTCTTTGATATTTACACCTTCACCATGGGGATCAGTGTCCCTGAAGGAATCATTTTCAAGTCCCTTAAGATAGTACTCCTTATTTGAATATGAGGAAAAGCCTCCGCTTATATCGCTTAAATAAAGGGGCTGTCTTAATATATTGTCCAAAGTGTCCTGTACTCCAAATACTGAAAGCAGAAATACCATGGCAGTGACTGTATAAAGGCTTTCCCTCTTTGTAAAGCATTCATCTATGATGATAGCTGCCAATATACTGAGAAGTACTGAAACTATTGTGAGAAATCTGAAGGGGAACTGTATCATTCCAGTTATAGTGTCAATAATACCCAC
Source organism: Lachnospiraceae bacterium (assembly GCA_024680675.1). Lineage (GTDB taxonomy): Bacteria > Bacillota > Clostridia > Lachnospirales > Lachnospiraceae > UBA2868. Next base: position 6,273 of record JAILBX010000096.1, read on the forward strand.
CTTATTCAATATATTCCAGGGACAAAGTACCGTAGAAGCATATAAAAACAAGACTGCGGAAAAAACCAGGGAGGAAAAAAATCTCCTGTTAAAATCCTCTTTTGTCTCCTTTTTATTAACATAATAATAAATTATCAGGGCAAGTATCAAGGCGCCCACAAGACCGATCCCCTGAATAAACTCATCTCCTATACCCTCCTTTTGCTCCAGCATAACATAGGTAGAAGAATCGGACATGAAGAGCTGAGCCAGAAAAACGGCATATCTGTAAAAATCTATCTGCTTTATATCCCCCATATTTATGTATGGAGAAAATCTGTTGAAGAGGAGGAAATAGAGCAAAACAGGCGGGAAGAACATGACACCTGCCTTTATAAGCTCTATAAACCTTCTTTCTTCAAAGAGCATTTTTATATTAAGGATCAAAATGATGATCAAAAAGATTCCGGCCAGACCCGTTGTAAGAATATGGGAAGAAAAAATGCATAAGAGCCCAAGTGACATAAGATAATACTTTCTTTTATCTCCAAATAATATGTGATATATCCCGCATACCACCAGAGGTAAAAAGGTCATTGCAAGAGATTCTCCCAGGGCGGCCCTTACGTATATATCAGTAAGCCTGTAGGGATTTAACAAATAAACAAAGGCTGCTATGGCAGAAGCCCTTCTCTTCCCTGTCATTGAAAATACACATGAATACATAATGATCCCGGTGGCAGCATTTATCAGAAATATAAAGGTCCCGTAAGCAAGGGGCATGGAAACAGAAGCACACCTTAACAAAGCAGGAATGTAAAGAAAGAGATAGGGATAGCAAAAACCCATTTCCCCATAACCATTGTTAACATTAGGATATACCACCGGAATGATATGCCCCTCCATCAATCCGTCCTTTAGGCCTTCAATTCTCTTCAACTGCCCCATGAGATCATGACCATATACCAGATAATCCCTGAACATAGGAAGAGATGATAGTATTATCCCTGCCAGAAGAGCAATAAGGATCACAAGCCTTTCCTTTCTGTCAGCGCCCTCATAGGAGGAACTTTTACTGTAAAAAAACATGAAAGCAGAAAGCATTAAAAGAAGAATGATCCCAATATATAGCCCGTCATTATTATAGGGCTTCTCAAATATCAGTTCATATTCATATATTTCGATACTATCCTTATCTTCTTCATTTAAACTTATGGTAAAAAGATCTGAATAGCTTTCCAAAAGCAGGGGAAATTCCCTAAAATCCTCTCCATCCCCCTTTGTAGCTTCGATATCAAAGGAATCATCGGCTATTTTTATTTTAAGATCCCGGAAAGCGTGATAGCCTATTATGACCTTCACCTTTCCCCTTTTCACCGACAGGTATGGAGTATGATATCTTCCGCTGGTCTCATCATAAGCTATCTCAGGGTTACCATACTGTTTATAATACTTTCCCCTGGTGATCCCAAAAGCAGCCAGCATAATGACAGCTATTGATAGTAGAACAATAATAAGCTGATTTGTCGTTATTTTTTCTTTAAAAATTTTCATTTCTTTTTTACTAAACCTCTTTTAATTATCAGAATCTTTAATTTATATGCATCAGCTTATTCTTTCTAAATCCCCTTGAGATCCTTTCAAATCCCTCATGCAGAACACCCCAGCTGAGCAATAAAGACATTATCCTCGGAGACTTCATATAAAACAAGCATAAAAGACAGATAATGATCTTTACTGCACCCAAGAGCATCTGAAATAACCATCGATTCAGCTCAAGCTTTCTTGAGCTGCTTGACTTCAAAACATCCTTTACCCCCGATATCAAAAGCATGATCACCAGGTAAGGCATAGCGTATATTTTAGGCAGATCTTCCAGAAAGACTAAAAATAAGCCTGTATTGAAATACAATACCCCCTTATAGAAAATAGCCACCCCTCCAACCTTATATCTTGCCAGTGTCAGGTAAAAAATGATCAGTTTCCCACCGTAGACCAGTAAAACTATCTCTATTGCAAACAACATGGAATCATATCCTGCTTCAGGGAAGATAAGAGTAAATGCTGCAAGGAAGATTATCAAAATACCGAATATAATGTTAAAGATTTTATTTCCTCTACTCATGAAATATTCTCCTTAAGGTATTCTTTCCTACAATTATTAAATCCTTTATTGCTCCTAAGCCCCTTGAAGCTTTCTCCACAGAATAGCCTGCAAGGGGATTACCTGAATTAAATATGCTGTCTGTAACAAGGATTTTCTGATCAATAGCCGCAGAAAAAAACCTTCCCAGGAAAGTATTGGTTTTTTCTTCCTTAGAAGCTTCGGTGTATTCATTCTGGTATTTAAAGAGATCAAAGTCCTCTATGCTTTTTCCCGTAAGCTTTTCTCCAAAGGCCTTCCAATCTTCGCAGGAATCAAGCTGTCTTTTTTGTAAAATACCATATATCTCATCCTTATAGCTCTCTACACTTTCAAAATCATAGACATCCTTTTTGAAATCCTCTATATCTCCCCTTAAATATTTAAGGGCATAGACCATCTGACAAAAGGCAAGATAATATTCCGTGGGATTATCCTTTATCAGATAAACATAATCCCCCCAGGAGGGAAGGTATTTATATTTTATAAAACTGTAATCAGGCAGATGACCTGCTCTTCCATGCCCTAAGTTCATAATAGATTTCTCATTATCCTGATTAATACTGTTAATATAGGTATTATCTGAAAAATTATCGGCTTTTAAAGGATTGTGCATAAACCTGATCTTCTTTTCCAGCTCTTCACCGGCTTCATTTTTTAAAATTTCAAAAAAATCAGTCCCGTCATTTATTACAAAAGAGGGAGTACCTGCAAAATATCTGTGAGCCCAGGTATCTGCCAGCACATGCATACACATGCCATAGGCCTGTAAAGAGTGACCTTTATGTTTTTTTAACATTAAAACTTCCAGATCACTGTTTACATTGCATATGAGCCTGTACTTATATAAAAATCTTTTTGTTCTCCTTGGATAGCTTGCATTCAGGTTTCCCGGAAGAAAATGAAATGAGCTCCATATACGAGTAATATCCTGAAGAGTAAAAATATCCTCCCCGCATTCTGATAACTCGCTCTGAAGCTGAGTAGTTGCCGCCGTCAGGGGCCCTTTAACCTTTATTAAAAATGTCTTTGAGCATTCATCTACCAGCTGGGCACTATAAGCGATCACCAGGCTTTCTTCGGGAGAAAAACCGGCAATATTGGCAGCTGCATAGGTTGCGTAATAATGAAAATCCTTCTGCATAATATTTAATTCAACTTTTATCGTATTGATATAGTTTTTTTAATCTTATCCCCGAATAGACAATATGTAAAAAAGCATAGATAGAGGTTAATTCTATTATCACTGTTATAAATGAATCCAAAATATCGAGGTCTTTGATATTGTCTTTAAGCTTAATAAAAAAATAGATATAATTATTCAGTAACAAAATAAGATATATTATAGCAACAGCAATATAAGCCCATCTTTTTTTTCCGTCTTTAGCTTCCTTTATCCCACACACTCCAATATATAACCTTACAGACACAGAAAACAATGCAAGCATGGCAACAAAAAAGAAAAGGGATACCTTAATTATCAGGGAATTAAAACCCAGATCCCCAAAACTCAAAACTACTTCTTCAACAAATTCCTTGTCCCGAAAAATAGTAAGGGACGCCCTCACAGAATCCCAGATTCCGAAAACTATGACCGCAAAAGCACTATAATATAAATTATATCGATTTCTTCTTATTTCTCTCCCTATTGTCTGATCCACTTTGCTCTACTCTATTGCTCCTCCGGATATAACTGTAAAATACGAATCATAAAGATCGAAAAAATTCTTTGTTTTTATATCTCCTGTTTTTGTATATGATAAGGAAAGCCAGAGAGGCTCATTAAGGTTAGACTTAAGCTTTGTAACATACTCGGCATAGGCATTGTTAAAAGCCTCCTGTTTCTTCTCCCTTATGATATTTTCCTTATTCTTCTCCGTCTCCTCCTTATTGAAGGTGGAACGGCACTTGATTATATGGTAGCCATATTCGGTTTCAATAATATCGCTTACCTCGCCACTCCCAAGACTAAAAGCAGCCTCTTCTATAGGATAAGGCATTACTCCTCTTCCGAAGGTATACTCCTTTTGAACATCTTCATTATAATAGCTGTCGCATAATACATCAAATTCTGTGCCCTCATCCAATTTAGCCTTTATATCCAGAGCTCTTTCATATGCTTTAAGCTTTTCCTCCGGAGAAAAATCTATCTTATTTCCTGAAGTATCGGTTTTATAGGTCTTTACAAGAATACTTCCTATTGTGATCGTTCTTGCAGCATCATCACTTATCTCAGGGTTTATATCGTCTGTGATCTTATGATAGAGAATATCTGCAAGGGCATACTCCTTATACATGCCGTATATCTTGTCCTCATCCACATCCATGATCTTCTTTTCTTCTTCCGAAAGACTATCTATATATACCTTTGCAGCTGTCCTCACCTTATTTTCAGTTTCCTCATCCAGAGTCAGCTTTCTGTCATTAGCCATAAGATTCATTACTTTTATTTGAGCAAGTCTGGCCAAAATAGTATCTTTATACTTATCCTCCAGACTCTCTCCATCCTCAAGCTTAGCCTGCCAGATATTTGGACCAAAAAGTTCACTATAACCGTTTTCAGTATTTACAAGGTAGACCATGGCCTCATACAGGTAACAGGATGATTTTTCTATCCTGAATATCTCGCCCTTTTCAAACTCAGTGGTAAGTATCACTTCTGTCTTTTTCCCACAGGCAGTAAGTGCTACAGCTGCCCATATTAAAACAAAGGCAAAAATGATCCTTTTTTTCTTAATGTCTTTATTCATAAGCATTCCTTCAAAAAAGCTTACACGCAATAAATGCGTATTTACATAATTTACTATGGAAAACCCATACCTTATACTTGACTATTGTATCAAAATTATATTAAAATTGATAGAAGTATATTGATAAATTCAGATCAGAACAGATTTCATCAGAAATTATGTCGAATAAATTTATTACAGGGAGGGCTATTATATGGCAGGCAGATTCAAAAAGATCCTTGCTTTTGCAGCCGTTGCCGGAGCAGCTTGTGCCGGTATTTACTATTTCTTCATAAGAGATACAAAAGGGGCATTGGAAGATGGAAGCGGTAACAAAGAAAGCGAGATAAAAAAATTCTTTGAGGACATTCCATCAAGAGAATACGTACCCCTAAGTAAAGGGGAGGCTGATCCCGAGGAAGAAAAGGCTCCTGAGGCTTCCGACGA
>JAILBX010000120.1 GCA_024680675.1 Lachnospiraceae bacterium
CTACGAGAGCAGGGCATATGTCGAAGAGCTCTACATGAAGATGATGGAACTGTCCAAGAAGCACCAGTCCAAGCCCTCATTCGGCGTGCTCGGCAGAAGTCTCCCTCACACATATTCACCTGAGATCCATAATATCTTATAGGGTATGGCACCGGGTGAATACAGAAGTCTGTTTGCTGAAAAAAATAAATAGGAGGAATTTGATGTGAAGAAGATCAATATTGTAAATGGACCGCAAAATGTATCGGTGATCATACAGGGCTGTATGAGGATGCCGGGACTTACAAAGGAAGCAGCGGCTGAGGTCATTCGGACAGCATATGACAGCGGGATAAATTTCTACGATCATGCAAGCTGCTACGGAGAGGATGGAGCCGCAGAGAAGAAATTTGCAGAGGCTTTTCCCCTTTCGGGCGTAAAGAGAGAAGACATATATATCCAGAGCAAGTGTGGATTGTGTTTTGACCGTAACGAGTTTGACTGGACAAAGGAGAATATCCTCTCAAGTGTGGATGACAGCCTTAGCAGACTTAAGGTTGAATATCTGGATACCCTGCTTTTGCACAGGCCGGATCTGCTCTATGATCCCGAGGAAGTGGCAGAAGCCTTTGACCGGCTGGAGAAATCCGGAAAGGTGCGTTTCTTTGGAGTGAGCAACCTGGTTCCCATGCAGATAGAGCTCCTAAAAAAGTATGTTAAGCAGCCGCTTATCATCAATCAGGTTCAGCTTTCCCTTGAGCAGTCCCAGCTTATAGACCAGGCTCTTTATATGAACAATAAGACTACTGAGTTTTCGATAAACAGGGATGGCAACTGCCTTGACTATTGCAGGCTTTCGGATATCACCATTCAGGCCTGGTCACCCTTGCAGATAGGTATGTTTGGAGGCACCTTTATTGATAATCCTGATTTTCCTGAATTAAATAAAGCTCTTGCAGAGCTTGCAGAGCGTGAGAAGGTGTCAAAGACGGCAATAGCCTTAGCATGGATATTAAGACATCCTGCAAAGATGCAGGCGATAATAGGAACCATGAATCCTGAACATATAAAGGATGCCTGTATGGCAGCTGATGTGAAGCTTTCCCATCATGACTGGTACGCCCTTTATCTGGCAGCAGGGAAGTATCTGCCTTAGGGGGATTTGTCAGACAGGCAGTACCAAGTTGTAATAAAATTTTAACAGAGGATATTCAGGCAGAGGAAGGTAATGAAAAAAATAATTATTTTTGGGGCCAGCGGTAATATAGGAGCATACTTTACCGACTATTGTAATCGTCATATAGACAGGAGTGAGTATGAAGTTATAGCTGTTGGCAGGAGAAATACCGCATATTTTGAAAAAAATAAAATAAGATATATACAAACAGATATAACAAAAGCTTCAGATTTCGAGAAATTACCAAAGGATGTATATGCAATAGTGAATCTGACAAGCATTTTACCTGCTTACCTAAAAAAATACGATCCATTTTCCTATGTAGAGGTAAACATAAACGGATCCCTTCGTATTCTTGAATATGCAAGAAAGAACAAAGCAGACAGGATTTTGTATACACAGACATGGTCTGACCAGGGGGGATATTGGGGTAAGGAGGAGGTTTTATCACCAAAGTTACCCAGAAAGCTGATTTATAAAGGTGATCACGCTTTCTACGCTATTACTAAGACAATGGTGGTGGAAACCATGGAGCATTATAAACAGGAATATGGGATAAAGAATTTTGTTTTCAGATTACCCAATGTATATATGTATCATCCTGATAAGTATTATTATGTGGATTGTATAAAAAAGCCGGTTGCATACCGTTATATGATAGACAGAGCAAAAATAGGAGAGCCTATAGAATTGTGGGGGGATCAAAATGCCTTTAAAGATATTCTTTATATAAAGGATCTGTGTCAGCTTATGTATAAGGCTTTGTTTGTAAAAACAGACGGTGGGACTTACAATGCCGGTACCGGAGTAAAGACAACGCTTAGAGAGCAGATAGAAGGAATTATAGAAGTGTTTTCACCGGACAATAATAGATCGGAAATTATATTAAGACCTGAAAAAGCATCCTTCACAAGCTTTGTAATGGATATTGAAAATGCAAGGATAGAACTGGGATATGAACCGGAGTATTCGTATATCAAATATCTTAAGGATTATAAAGAAGAAGAGGAAAAAAAGAGATTTGATGAGCTTTGGCGTGGTTGATCCCATTATACCTACG
>JAILBX010000129.1 GCA_024680675.1 Lachnospiraceae bacterium
GCATCCTTAAAGTCCACCTTTACCTCATTGATCTGATCCAGGCTTACATCCTGATCCTGATCCAGAAGATATTCATAGATCTTCATGGCATGCTCCTGCTCCTCCTCTGCCTGAACCTTATACCAGGCTGCAAATCCGGGAAGATCCTCCTTTGCAAAATACTTTGATATTCCCAGATAAAGATATGCGGAAAAGAACTCCTTATTTACCTGTGCATTCATTAAATCAGCTACTTTTTTGTTCATGTTTTTTCTCCTTCTATATTTTTATTTACACCTGAGTGCCAAAATAATTAATACCCATCATAGTTATATCATCAAACTGGTCTGCTCCGGCCACAAAATCATCTAAGGCCTCCTTTACATTAGACAGAAGCTCCTTTGGACTTACATCAGGGTCTTTATTAAGGGCATCTAAGAGTCTGTCACTGCCGAAGAATTCATTCTTTTCATTACAAGCCTCGGGAACTCCGTCAGTGTAGACAAAAAGACTGTCTCCGGGATACAGCTCAAAGGTATGCTCCTTGAATTTCAGCCCTTCAATGGTAGCTACCGCCATTGAATGCTTATAAAGTACCAGTTCATACTTTCCATCCTTCCTCTTTAATATTGGATGCTCATGGCCGGCATTGGCAGCTATCCCTTTACCGCTTGATATTTCAAGTATGGCAAACCAGACTGTCACAAAGAGCTCGGCATCATTTCCTTCGCAGAGCTGGTCATTTACATAGGCTAAAACCTCCCCGGGACCTCCTCCCATCAATGCCCTGTTTTTTATAAGAGTCTTTGCCACTACCATAAAGAGTGCCGCCGGAACTCCCTTGCCTGATACATCTGCCATAACAAGACCTATGTGATCATTATCGATAAGGAAGAAATCATAGAAATCTCCTCCTACCTCTTTTGCCGGATCCATAGTGGCATAAAGGTCAAATTCCTTCTTTTCGGGGAAAGGCGGAAATATCCTTGGCAGCATATCTGCCTGGATCTGAGTAGCTACATTCAGCTCAGCACCTATTCTTTCCTTTTCCGCAGTTACCCTCTGAAGATTGTTAATATATTCATTTATATTTACCTCCAGACTGTACAAGCTTTCACTCAGGGTCTGGATCTCATCTCCGGTTTTTATATCATTAAGCTTTTCCGATATCTTTGTATTATTATTGACAAACTCAAGGGCCTCATAAGAAAGTATTTTCACGGGAGATATTATGCTTTTCTCAACGAGGAGATTTGTGAATAAAAGACTTATTATTGCCACTATGGCAGTTATGACGGATATTCTGATGACAAAATTTCTCTTATACATTTCCAGAGTATACATGGGCATTTCAACCCCTATAAAGGCTGTAACTTTATCATTCTCAATAACCGGAAGCAAGGCAGTCATGTTATAACCGAAGATTCCCTTGGATACGTAACATCCTTCGTACCTTTTACGATTGTTATAGGAATCGATCACCTCATTAATATATTTTTTCGTAATATAACCTGAATCTCCCAGTTTAAAATTCTTCTCATCATCTGAATAGCTGTCCATTATATAATACATGGGTTTCCAGGTTTTTTCCGCATAAGCCTTTTCGGTAAAATTATTCAAAACATCAATATCGATCACTGTTACATAAATATCATTGGCTTGTATTGCACCGTTCATGGAATAGATCATGGACAGAACCTCCTTATACCTGTCCTCTTCCACTATTTTTTCAAGGAAACTATGATCCACCTTACCGTGATTATAGTCATAGGCTGCCTTTGCATATCTTTCCAGCTCGCCCTCCTTAAAATAACCTGCTACGATCTCAGCAGCATTATAAACCGTTTCATCATAATACTCGTAAATAGACCTGTCATAGATCCTGCAGCCTATTATCACCGATACAAGATAAATAAGTGAACATGTAAAGAACAGAATACAGGTGATCTTTGCAGAAAGACTTATTTTCATTTTCATTTTATCTTTCTTTTTCATTTCACTCTCCAAATGTGATGGGACTTTGAATGTCCGAAATTTCCGATGGTCTCATCCTTTTCCTTCATAAAGTAATCCCTGTCTACAAACTCAAGCCCGGCTCTGTCTATGGACCCAAGGTCACGGAGCTCGCAATAATCCCTGCTTGCCTCTTTAAGAATCTCATCAAAATATATACTGAGCTCATCATCCTTCTCTGTTGGATATTCAACAGCTATAAGACCATGATAGGAGGCGGGAAGATGTGTATAATCTTCATAAAAGCCATATTCCCAAAGATCTATTTTCTTTTCCTCCACCAGACGTCTGATGGCAGAATCCAAAAGATCCATGGAAGTTTTCTCACCCGCTATATTTAATACAAGATTATTCCTTCTCACATATCTGAATACGGGGATTTCCCCATAATAACCCTTAAGCTTTATTATATCTCCCATGGCATACCTGTAGAGACCTGAAAAATTAGTAATGCATATTTCATAGCATTGCCCTTCTTCCATATCCTTGGGATCATAAGGTTTCCCGTCTTCTCCCAAAAATTCATAGTAGGCAGACCCCGGCCACAGGACCAGGTCATAGCTGTCAAGTTTCAGGGGAACTGCCATAAGACATTCAGATGCGGCAAAAATATAATGCCACACAGGTATATTTCCAATATATTTCTGAAGAGAGATCTCTTCAGATCGAAAAGCCTTACTCCCTATACCGCTTATAAGGCTTACTGAAGGCCACAATCTTTCTACAATGTTTTCAAAGCCCAGAGAACATTCCTTCCTTATCCGATGGATCCGGTCTTTGCTTATTCTGCAGGACTCCAGCCATTTACGTAGAGAAAGAGGAAGGTTAACTCTTTCAGGAACCCTTCCATCAGCCATCTCATTTAAAATTGTATCATAATTATCCTCCATATATCTAAAAAAAATCAAAAAATCGTATAAATATACGGACTCTATGGAGGTCAGATCCTCAGATGCAAAGGCCAGCCAAAGCTTAACATAAAGGTAGTCACAAAATTGTGAGAAGAAATTCCCTTCCCTTCCGCCTGCCAGTGTATTAATATCTATAAGCTCATTTTCATAAAGATATCTGTAATAGGCGGCAGTAAAGAGCATAGTCTTAGCTGCTTCTGTCCCTTCTGTCAGATCAGTCTGAAGAAAAGAGAGAAATAATCTTTTACCTCCACAGCTTTTTACATGGCTCTGCAGATACCTGTCCATGACATTTCCGTAACTCCTTAAGGCTTCAAGAGATATGGGAATATATTTCCTCTTTCCTCCCGAACCGGAAGTGGTCAGTATACTGTATATGTCATAGGAGCAGATAAGATTCTCTTCTCCCCTTAGCATAGCTTCTACCTGATCCCTATAGTCTTTGTAGCTGCTTACGGGAACCTTTTCTCTGTACTCTTCCATACTCCCGATATCCGAGAAGCCATACTTTTTCCCTATCAGGCTGTCCTTATTATCCTTAAGGATCTTCATAAGTACTTCCCGGTTACAGGTCTGAAAGCTGTATTTATTTGACTTTAACTCCTTAAAAATATTACTTACTTCCATAAACCTCACTTAATACTTTTTCTGTATATTTTCCAAAAAAGGGACCGTTGACTGATTGAACCATCACTATTCCAAGAGACATATTACATTCTATCAGGACTGCCTCTCCTGCCTCATCAACCGTTACATCCCAGGATATCAGCCTGTTATGTCCCAGAGCAGTATGAGCCTCTTTTATCATTTTATCACATTTATCAAGAGAAGGGATCTTTACTGACTTAAGCTTCAAACCGCTGTCCGGGTGACGACAGACAATTCTTCCGTCCTCAAAAACTCCTTTTCCTCTGAGATACCCTTCTTCATCAATACCACAGACCATGCCGCCCGAACATATATTATCTACCCTGCTTTCTCCCACACCAATTCTTATGGATCTGCTCAGAATGACCACTCCCTCTTTCCTTAAAAGAGAAACTATACGTATTGAATTTAAGGATGATGGATGAAGAGCAGAAAGAAGGGCATGCTGTTTTACGATTTTTTGAATAACTATATCATCCTTCATAGTCTTTAAGCATTTGTTTAATATCTCAACCTTCTCCCTTGAACTCTCAACTTCCGAAAAATTCACAAAGGATACCCCGGCTCCTGCCTCCGAAAATCTGGCAGCTTTTATAACAACTTCCTTTTGAGCTATTATGGTATCTCTTATTTTATTTTTGTCTATTATCCGGTAATCCTTATCCAGCCATATACCGCCTATTCTCATGGCCAAAGTCTCAGGCTGCTTTGCAAAGGGAAACAAACGGGAATAATAGCATTTATTGTCCAGATAATAAGCCAGATCCCTGTCGCAAAAATATCTGTCAATATCACACATATATAAGTCTTCCGGTATATATTCCGGATAAAAGCTTCCTGACTGCCCCTTGCTGATCCTATGGGTTCTTGTATTGACCTTTTTTACATAAGGCCTGTAATACTCTCTGATCTGTCTTATTTCTTCCCGGCTCAGTTTCCGATAAACAGATGCCTCTTTCTTTTCAAGCTTCCTCTGTATAACCCTTAGAGCCGGGTTTGTAAGAAGGTAGCTGTGAGTATAGCCCGGCTGATATTTGCCCGCAAGGATACCAAGAACATTGTCCCTCAGAAAGTAGTAATCCCTGGGATTCAGTCCGAAATAAGGCAGTTTTCTCCTTCTTCCCTTTTGATCATAAAACACCTCATTAAGTATCTTATCTGTATCCTCTCCGAATAAGGGTCCGCAGCATACCTGGATACTGAACAAGACTCCCAGTGACAGATTACTTTCAATGAGGATCGCTTCTCCATCCTCATCTATGGCCACATCCCAGGAAGCCAGCTTGCAATGCCCCATTATGGTATGCGCTTTTCTTACAAGCTCTTCAGCCTTTTCGTAACAGGGTGCTTTAATGTCCTTTAAGCTGTATCCAAAGTCAGGATGTTTCTCTATAACACTGCCGTTTTCCATAAAGGCAATACCTGTGCTTGTCCCGTCTTCCCCTATACCGCAAAAGACTCCGCCTCCTGAAAGGTTATCAACTCTGCTTCCCTTCCTGCCGATCTTTAAAACACTGCAAAGTATCTTGACGCCATCCTTTGTCATAAGTGATCTTATCCTGAAGGAGTTTACAGAGCTTTCATTAAGCTTTGAATAAAAGCTGTGTTGTTTTATTGCCCTTTGTATCACGATATCCTTTTTGTTTCTTCTAAGAAAGGAGTTTAATTTCTTAACCTTGTCCTCTCCTTGAAGAAATTCCACACCAAAGCCGCCTTCTGAATCTATTGCTTTTTTTATAACGCATTTTTCTTCTTTTTTTACATACTCCACTACCTTATCAAAGCTGATCAGTTCAAGTTCCGAACCTATCCAGTTATCTCCCATCCGCATGGCTATAAGCCCCGGTTTTTTTACATTTGAAAAAAGATAATAATACAAACACTTATTATCAAGATATTTTGAACATAACCTGTCCGTATAAAAGGGCTCTATTCTCTTAAGGAAAATATCACTTGGAATATATTCCTCCCTGACCCGGCCTGTGATCGTCTTATAAGCTCTGTGGTATAAGAGATCAAAAGGCATATATCTTTTATAGTATTCTTTTATTCTCTTCTTCTCTTCTTTGGTTAGATTAAGGGGTTTTGAACTGCCGAGATATGACTTTGTTTTACTTCGAAAAATGCTTATAAGCGCAGGAGCGATCAGCCTGTCAAGATCTGTCACTCCCTCTTTATACTTTCCTGTTATGATGGGATATAAGCTGTTCATAATGAAAACTCCACTGTCAAGACATTCATACCAAGAGTATACAGAAAATGACAATCACTTGCAATACTATTTATCAAATGAATACCAAGCTTAGACTCATCAAGCTCACTGCCATTGTCCCTGTACTCTGCATTTTGAAAAGGATTATATCTTCGCCCGGGAAACATGATGGTAAGTCCATTACTTCTGCCCTGGGAATAAAGCCTTATGTCCACCAGGTTGTCCTCCTTTTTCTTTGAGTTATCGACCATTGCCACAAGCACCTCCTCAAGGGCCAGCCCTAACCTGACAGCAGTTTTTTTATTTATCTTCTGCTCTATGAAAAAGTCGGAAATATCCCTGCTGGCATCACATATATTATCCTTTGTGGCCACTATAGAAAAAATCTTCCGGCTTTTGTTCTTTTCGCTGTTTTTATCCAAAAGCAGTATTTTGGAAAGCTCATTGCTTTTGCCCCGGCTCTGATATGATCTTCTAACTGCCATAAGAATTGTTATTGCAAGAGAGGTCAGCATGCCCGCAGGCAGAAAGTACCAGATATTCACCCCCTTTGCAACAAATAAGCTGGCAAAACCTATAGGGAAAACAAAGGTTCTTAAAACTGATATGACACCGGATAAAAAAAACCTTTTGGATACACTGTAAAAGGATCGCAATATAGATACATACATCCCTATAACAAGAGACAGACCCAGACAGGAAAGAGGAAGAAAAAGGGAGCTTTCTATCTTAAAGAAATCGGCGATAAAGCCATGGAGGAAGATGATAAAGGCCGAATAGATAAGCATCATAACAGTACCTATCTTAATTTCATGCCTTATAAGCATCTTTACCCCGTAATTGTCCTTTCCACTGAGACAAATCCCCAAAAGAGGCGATGCAGTTCTGGGTATTCCCATGGATATGATCAATGAAAGCTCTGAAAGAGAGTTTAAAACCGCCCATATGGCAACAGAATCTGTGTTGCCCACCAGATAGGCCAGCTTGTTTATTGCAAAGATAAAAAAGGTTCCCATCAGACTGTCCAAAGCCGATGAACTTCCATAGGTAATAATGTCCAGTAAGCCGAATATCTTAAGACTTTTAAGGGATATCCTGAATATTCCCCCACTTGTATGAAGCTTTATAAAACCATAAATCCCGGTTACTGCCATTGACAAAACACTGGCTAAAGCCGCTCCCTTTATTTCAAGTTTAAAAACATAAAGGAAAAGCCAGTCAAACAAAATATCCGTACCCATCATAATATTCATCATGATAGTAAGCGTCCCTGGATTTCCTTCAAGCTGAACGAAATAAGTCGGTACATAGGCCATTATATAGGTCAGGGAGCCTATAAGGGTGATCCGGCAGTAGTCCTCAAGCATTGGAAGCAGGTTCGGATCCTCAGATATGATAAAGGCCACTTCATCTGAAAAAAACAAACCTGTTATCATAAAAATAAGGCTAAAGATAAGAGACAGAAGCAGAGCCGAATGATAATACTTTACAGCTGATCCATCATCCCCCTGCCCCAAAGAGATGGAGGCTGCAGTAAAAGCCCCTATTCCAACGAGACAGCCTATCATACAAAGGAGTAAAAAAACAGGCATGCTCATGCTGATCACCGCAAGAGCATCTTCATTCATACATCTTGATACAAACGCTGCGTCTATAAGGGCATTTATTGTTGATGCAAGAGTTGATATCATAACCGGCAAGAGAGCCCTGTTAAATGTTTTTTTTATGAATTTATCATTCCTGACCATTTTTACTCTTCCCCATAAGCATTCATTGCACTGTCCCCTGCTTCAGACTACATAATAACATGCTTTGAAAAATTCTTCAGCTTATAAGCCTCTTTCATTTAAAAAGGCCTGCTGAAATAAACAGCAGGCCTTTATCATTTCAGATCACCTTTTTACTTGATCATGCATTAACGATCTGTCCAAAATCAGGCTTCAAAGAAGCTCCGCCAATAAGGCCCCCATCTATATCAGGCTTTGATAAAAGCTCTGCTGCATTTCCTGCGTTCATTGAACCACCGTACTGGATCCTTACTGCTTCTGCAGTATCCTTATCGTACATCTCGCAAATGGTCTCACGGATCATCTTGCAGACCTCTTCTGCCTGATCAGCACTTGCGGTCTCACCTGTTCCTATAGCCCAAATGGGCTCATATGCTATAACAAGACCCTTAACCTGGTCGGCAGTCACACCGTCAAGATCCCACTTGATCTGTCTCTTTATCCACTCTGTGTAAGTTCCTGCCTTACGAAGAGCCAGAGACTCACCGCAGCATAATATAGGCTTAAGCCCTGAAGCAAATGCCTTCTTAACCTTCTGATTAATAAGTATATCATTCTCTCCGAAAATATCCCTTCTCTCCGAGTGACCGATAATGATATATTCAACTCCTGCTTCCTTAAGCATGGGAGCGGAGATCTCACCTGTAAAAGCTCCCTTGTCTTCTATATAAAAGTTTTCAGCTCCTACATGTACATTTGTTCCCTTAACAGCCTCGGCAACAGGAACAATATCTATTGCAGGCACGCAGTAAACAACGTCCACATTATCATTCTTCACAAGATCCTTAAGAGTATTGCAAAGCTCAACAGCCTCTGAAGGAGTCTTATTCATCTTCCAGTTACCTGCTATGATTCTTCTTCTAGACATAATTATCTCCTTTATAATCGTTTTTTATTTATCATCTGCAGCATAAACGCCGGGAAGCTCCTTACCCTCAAGGAACTCAAGTGACGCTCCGCCACCGGTTGAGATATGGCTCATCTTATCTGCAAAACCAAGCTGATTGCAGGCTGCTGCTGAATCTCCGCCACCGATGATAGTTGTTGCATCTGTTTCTGCAAGAGCCTTTGCTACTGCAATAGTACCCTTAGCAAGAGTAGGATTCTCAAACACACCCATAGGTCCGTTCCATACTACTGTCTTTGCTTCTTTTACTGCATTGGCAAATAAATCCTGAGTCTTAGGTCCTATATCAAGTCCCTCCATATCAGCAGGTATCTTGTCGGAGTCT
>JAILBX010000164.1 GCA_024680675.1 Lachnospiraceae bacterium
ACACTTCCGTCCGGTGCAAGATTTCCCTTTAATACAGCAAGACCTCCTGTCTTTGAATAAGGGTTATCATTAGGCCTTATAACCTCAGGATTAAGGTTTAGGGCATGCTTTATGTTTTCTCCAATGCTTTTACCGGTAACGGTCATACAGTCAAGATTCAGAAGTCCAAGCTCAGATAACTGCCTCATTACCGCATAAACGCCTCCGGCTTCGTTAAGATCCTCCATATAAGTAGGACCGGCCGGCGCAAGGTGGCAGAGATTAGGTGTTTTTTCACTTATCTCATTAGCCATGGCTATATCAAAATCAAAGCCTATCTCATGGGCAATAGCCGGAAGATGAAGCATTGAGTTTGTAGAACATCCAAGTGCCATATCCACCGTCAGGGCATTCATGATAGCTTCCTTTGTAATTATATCCCTTGCCCTTATATTCTTATTATACATATCCATAACAGCCATTCCTGCCTCTTTGGCAAGTCTTATCCTGTTGGAATATACTGCAGGAATAGTACCGTTTCCTCTAAGTCCCATTCCAAGAGCCTCTGTAAGACAGTTCATGGAATTTGCGGTATACATTCCGGAACATGAACCGCAGGTAGGACAGGCATTCTCTTCAAAGTACCTTAACTCCTCACTATCGATCTTCCCTGCCGCATTTGCTCCAACTGCCTCAAACATACTGGAAAGGGAAGTTTTATGTCCATGAACATGACCCGCTAACATCGGACCGCCGGATACAAAGACCGTAGGAAGATTTACTCTTGCGGCTGCCATCAAAAGTCCCGGCACATTCTTATCACAATTTGGAACCATTACCAGTGCATCGAACTGATGAGCCAGTGCCATACACTCGGTGGAATCTGCAATAAGATCCCTTGTAACAAGAGAATACTTCATCCCTATGTGACCCATGGCAATACCATCGCAAACTGCTATTGCCGGAAATACCACCGGTGTTCCTCCGGCCATAGCCACACCTTTTTTTACTCCATCTACAATCTTGTCAAGATTCATATGTCCGGGAACAATCTCGTTATATGAACTGACAATACCTACCAGGGGTCTCTCCATTTCCTCTTTTGTAAAGCCCAAAGCATTAAAAAGGGATCTGTGAGGGGCCGCCTGAGCTCCTTTTTTTACAACATCACTCTTCATTTTATTCGCCTTTCCTAAAATATGATCTTAATATCATATATTATCTGCTATCTTATCTCCCATTTCCTTTGTTCCAAGAAGAGTACAGGCATCCGACATTATATCTCCTGTCCTATAGCCCTCCTCAAGTACCTTCTCCACAGCTCTGTCTATAGCATCAGCCTCCTTTGTAAGATCCAGAGAGAATCTTAACATCATAGATGCTGAAAGAATAGTAGCAATGGGATTTGCCTTATTCATCCCCGCAATGTCGGGAGCCGAGCCATGGGAAGGCTCATAAAGTCCGAAGCTTGTATCATTAAGGCTTGCCGATGCCAGCATTCCTATTGAGCCGGTAACCATGCTTGCTTCATCTGAAAGGATATCTCCAAACATGTTTTCCGTAAGGATAACATCAAACTGCTTGGGATCCCTTACTAACTGCATTGCGCAGTTATCCACCAGCATATTCTCAACAGTAATATCAGGATAGTCCCTGCTCACCTCTTCGACAACCTTTCTCCAAAGTCTTGAGGAGTCAAGTACATTAGCCTTGTCAACGCTTGTTACCTTCTTTCTTCTCTTTCCGGCAACCTCAAAGGCCTTTATTGCTATCCTTCTTATTTCATTTTCATTGTAAACCAGTGAATCATAAGCTGTCCTTAAGCCATTCTCTTCATATGTCCTTCTTTCGCCAAAATACAAGCCGCCTGTCAGCTCTCTCATAATAAGAATATCAAAACCGCCCTCAGTAAGCTCCTCCTTAAGGGGGCAGGCTTTAGACAACTCCTTATAAAGAACTGCAGGTCTTAAATTTGCGAAAAGATTCAGGGCCTTTCTTATACCCAAAAGACCTGCCTCCGGCCTTTTTGAGGGTTCAAGCTTATACCAGGGAGAGCTCTTTGCATCTCCTCCTATTGAGCCCATAAGAACCGCATCCGAAGCCTTTGCCTTCTCTATTGTTTCCTCAGTAAGAGGGACTCCGTTTACATCAATGGATGCTCCTCCTAAAAGAAGTTTTGTGTAATTAAAATTATGTCCGAACTTTCCGGCAACCTTATCAAGAACCTTCACCGCTTCCTCTATGATCTCCGGTCCTATCCCGTCTCCGGGGATCAAGGCTATATTAAAGTCCATCTCATATCCTCCTTATTCTCCACCGGCCTTTTCAACCTGTGCTATTGCTGATTTCTGCATGGGTATACGGCAATTTTTATTGTTTCCAAACTCAACAATAACCGTATCATCCTGAATATCGATAACTATACCATAAAAGCCACTGCTTGTAAGAATACAATCTCCTACTGCAAGCTCCGCAAGCATTGCGTTGATCCTGTTTTTCTCTTTTTTCTGGGGTTTAAAGAACATAAAATACATTACCCCACCGATAACCACAATATAAACGACCATCATAATAATACTCTGGGTCTGGGCATTTACGGCATCTGTTGCAGCAGTTAAAAATAAACTCATTTTTCTTCCTCCATTTTACTTAATCATAAAAATCAACACAGATACTATACACAATAACCTATTTTTCATCAAGTGTTTTTGAAAATCCACTGATTTTTTTATCCTTATAATCTGAATATCTCTTTTCTTCTATGGCACTTCTTATTTCAGCCATCATCTTATTATAATAGAAGAGATTATGCAAAACACACAGCCTCATCCCAAGCATTTCCTTTGCTTTTAAAAGGTGTCTTATATAAGCTCTGGAATAATCCCTGCAGGCCGGACAAGCACAACCTTCTTCAATAGGACGCATATCCTTTTCATACTTTGCATTAAACAGATTCAACTTGCCATTATCTGTATACACATGTCCATGTCTGCCATTTCTTGATGGATAAACACAGTCAAAAAAGTCCACTCCTCTTTCCACTGCCTCAAGAATATTCTCGGGAGTTCCTACTCCCATAAGATAAACCGGCTTGTCCTTTGGCAAAAAAGGTACAGTCTTTTCTATTACTCTGTACATTTCCTCATGACTTTCTCCCACAGCAAGGCCTCCTATGGCATAGCCGTCAAGGTCAAGATCACTTATTCTTTTAGCATGCTCGATCCTTATGTCATCAAAAACAGCCCCCTGATTGATGGCAAAGAGAAGCTGGGAATGATTTAAAGTATCTTCTAAGGAATTTAACCTCTTTATCTCATCCCTGCATCTTATTAACCACCTGGTGGTCCTGTCCACTGAGGCTTCCACATAGCTTCTGTCTGCCTTTGAGGATGGGCACTCATCAAAGGCCATGGCAATAGTTGAGCCTAAATTTGACTGTATCCTCATGCTTTCCTCAGGCCCCATAAATATCTTACGGCCGTCAATGTGAGAATTAAAAAAAACTCCCTCTTCCTTTATCTTTCGAAGGGAGCTTAGAGAGAAAACCTGAAAACCGCCCGAATCTGTCAGGATAGGCCTGTCCCAGTTCATAAATCTGTGAAGGCCACCCAACTCCTTAATAAGTTCATCCCCGGGTCTGACATGTAAATGATAAGTATTTGAAAGCTGAACCTGACAGCCTATCTCCTTGAGATCAACAGTAGACACAGCACCTTTTATGGCCGCCACAGTTCCCACATTCATAAAGACAGGTGTCTGTATATCTCCGTGAACCGTGGAAAACACGCCTCTTTTGGCAGCTTGATCCTTATTTATGATCTTAAACATCAATCTTCCTTTTCCTTTTCCAATAATTCTATATATTCCTCTAACACGAGAGAATTCTCTGTCATATAAAGGGCATTATCCCTGCCCACATAACGAAAATGCCAGGGTTCGTAAGTAATTCCTGTTATATATTCCTTCTCCTTGGGGTATCTCAGTATGAATCCGTATTTGGCGCAATTCTCCCTTAACCATTGTCCCTGCTTTGTAGCTTCAAATCCGGAATCCAAAGTCGAATAAGCTTCAGATACTATATCCAAAGCCAATCCCAGAGAATGCTCGCTGCTCCCCGGTATGGTTACCTCAAAAGCCGCATTCCTGTATGCTTCAAGATATGATTGTCCCTCTTTCACACATTTTCTAATCTTTTTTTCAAATAAACCGGCCTGATAACTGTAATTTCTATAGGCGGAGCATATGGCCAGGGGTGCTCCCTCCCTCTCTGCCGCTTCAAACATTTCTTCAAGATAAGGCACTATTCTTTTGTCAACCAAATGACCATCGGGAAGTTCTGCCAACTCTGTGTCAAAATCCTTGGGAATAAAGTTTTGTTTATTGACCAAAATAAGATTCCAGTCCGAAGGATCTGCCTTTGGCAGCTCACTTCCAAAAGCCATAAAAGTGAATTCCGAAAAAGTGACCCCCAAAAGAAAGAGCATGGAAAAAACAGCTTTTATAAAATTCTTCATTATCAGGCTTTTGCTTCCTCTCCCGAAAGTTTCATTATCACTGCACAGTTTCCCTTTGGAACCTTTATTTCCGGACCATTCATAACAATGGTGTTATCCTTAAGATTCAAGTTAAAAAAGGTAACGGTATCAGATTCATGATTTATACTCATAAGATGCTTGCAGTCCGGAAAGCAGGCTATATCCTTGGGATATTCTCCACTTATGGGCAGAACAAAGCGCTTACTGAGCATCCCCGTTTTCTGATCGATCAAAAAGGCTCCTACACTGTTGTCACCGGCATTAGAGGTAAAAAGATATTTATGATCCGGGGAAAACTCCACAGCACAGGCAGCCGATCCCCCTGCGTGATAATCATTTAGAGTGGATATCTTCTGGATCTTGTTAAACATGGGCTGTCCGTTTACTTCACTGTATTCATAAACAACAATTGAATTGTTAAGCTCGTGAACAATATAGGCAAACTTCCCGTCCTTTCTGAACTTTATATACTTAGGTCCGCTCTCCTGCTCACATCTTACTATATCCGCAAGCTTTAAGGTTCCCTTTTTATGATCCAGCTCATATATATTAACATGGTCAATACCAATGGCACATGCACACAGATACTTGTTATCTCTTGTCATTTTTACACAGCTGACATGAGGTCTGAAATTTCTTTCCGCTATACTTCCCATTCCCTTAAGGTATATCTCATCAGTGATCTCCGAAAGACCACCCTTGCTGTTAAGCTTTAATACTGTTATCTTACCATCATGATATCCGGCTACAAAAAGGAACTTGTCCGTATAGTCAGGTGAAAGATAACAGCCTCTCATCCCGTTAATGGATATTTTATTGATAGGCTTAAGATCTCCGTTTTCCAATATTTCAAAGGCCTGAACTCCGGTATCCGTTATTGAATAAAGATGCTTTCCATTATGAGAAATGGTCATATATGAGGAATTGGTAATAGATATTTCTTCTCTCTCCTTTATCCTTCCTTTTTTTATGTCCACATCGAATATTCTGATGCCCTTATCATTTTGTCTTGTATAGCTTGAAATGTATGCAACATATTTATTATTGTCTGCCATGTCCTTCTCCCGGTCACTTTCTTTTTTGTTTTATTATATTTCCGACGCTTTTTAAAATAACTATTGTTCTTTGATGTATAGAGATCTGCTCCTGTATTTTTTCAAGCTTTTCTTCATACTCCAAAGAAGAATTTTCATCACTTGAGATCACCATATTCCACTTGAGTCCTTCCGGCAGTTTAGGTAAGGCGTATTTATGATCCTCCCAATGCATGTTATAAGCAACATAGAAGAAGTCATCATTACTTCCGTCGGGACGGCTTGCATATAAGCCACAGTACATAACACCTATATTTTTTATATGCCCGAAGAACTTAGGGTACCAGGCTGCTTCACCATGATAGGATATATCCGGATATCCGCAGGACTTAGAATCCATAAGCTTTGGTTCCTGCCTCATATGGAGTATAGGATGTTCCTTTCTTAAGGCTATGAGTTTTTCCACAAAGCTTCTAAACTCCGTTATTTCTTTATTTGATCTGAACTTGACCCAACCGATCTCATTATCCTGACAATAAGGGTTATTATTACCGCCCTGAGAATTTAAAAACTCGTCTCCCCCGTGAAGCATGGGGATACCTCTGGACAAAAAAAGCATGATAAGAGCATTCTTCATTTGCTTTATCCTAAGCTCTCTTACCACCTTTTTCCTTGACATTCCCTCTGCGCCACAATTCCAGCTATAGTTGTAGTCGCTTCCGTCTGTATTATTTTCTCCATTTGCTTCGTTATGCTTTAATTCATAGGAAACAAGATCATTTAAGGTAAATCCTTCATAATTACCAATATAGTTAAGCCTCTTTATATCTGATGGATTGCAGCGGCTTTGATCCATAAATACGGCCATGGTATCATCATCACTTTTAAGAAACTTCCTTGCCTTTATCATAAAGGAAGAATCTGCCTGAACAAGATTCCCGTTTACATGCTCATATTTCTTCTTAAAAATACTGTCCCTGTCAAAATGATCATAATAAAGCTTTGTTCTGTTCAGCAATCCGTCAGTAGCTATCATTTCTATAGGAAGGTCATTTCCCATGAGGAAGAAACCATCTATGTGATACTCAGCGATCCAGTATCTCAGACATGGAAGGATAAGACTTCTGTTGATGTTTTCCGGAAAATAAAAACGCATTATCACCTCTATACCGGCTTCATGCATCATATATACCATCCCTTTGAACTCATTTACAAAGTCATCCCCAAAAGCATATTCAGGTTTGGGCATAAAATATCTGGCCTCTTTAAAGCCCCAAAAATTAATTCTCTCACTGGGCTCATTTTTTTTGAGGAAGGGACTGTTCTTCAAGACATCAACCTCATCAAAATCATATGCAGGCATAAGAACCAGCTGATTAACAGCCAGCCTTTTAAAATAGTCTATCCTCTCCGTAAGACCTAAAAAGGTACCCCTGTGCACCACTTTGGATGAGGCATCTTTTGTATAACCTCTTACATGAACCTCATATGCAACAATATCATTGCAATCAAGCTCCAGTTGGGAATCATCCTTCCAGTCAAAGGTATTTGTATAAGGCCTGTTCAGATTGATCTTGCCGTTTTTTTTGCTTTCTCCCCACTTTCTGAGGCGGAGGGCATTTTTGGCATAAATGTCATCTGCAGGCTTCCCGTCCTTTTCATAAGTGTAACAGATCTCTCCGGGGTCTATGCCTTTAATGAACACTGAATAAACCTCTCCTAATGCCCTGTATGGCTTCAGATCGATCTTTTTCCTCAGTCTATGTTCTTTATTGAAAATACATAGCTCCAGAGTCTTAAATGAAGAAGCTGAAATACAGAAATTTATACCATTATCATAAACCTTTGTCCCGTATTCAGCAGTCACACCCTTTAAAATTTCCAGTTTCTCTCCCATATAACAGTTTAATTTTGTCTGCCAATGATCAAAGTACCATTCTAAACCCTAAAAAAACAAAGGATTTGGGTTTTGCCTTTGATACTAGTATAACGATTCTTAAATACCTGGACCAAATGCTTGCCTGCTTATCCCGATAGCAGGCATCTGAAATCCTCAGCGTAGCCCGCTACGCCTGCGTTTTCAGATACGCACTCTCGGGCAAGCATACTTCGCATTAGTCCAGTTATTTTGCGATCGTTATACTAGATCACTATCTGCGGCAGAATATCCTCCAATTTTCCATGGATGCATATATCCGCATTTCCATCATTATAATGCTCATGCAGTGTAATAAGTATAACCTTATTTCCCTCATAATATTGTAAAAGGCTATCCACCATAGGGACACCGAAATTGGTTCCCAAAAGCATAACCACATTTGCTCCTCTTATAGCATTTGCTGCCTGAGTCATAATATCATTTCTGACCATTTCCCCATAAAGCATAACCTTAGGCCTTATAGGCTGCTGACACTCTTCACAAAGAGGGATTCCCTTGAATTTTCTCATATAGGCCAGGTCAAAATATTTATGACATTTAGGACACTGGTTCACATTTTTGCTGCCATGAAGACGGATCACATTCTCTAAACCCGCTTCCTCAGGAAGTCCGTCTATATCTCTGGTTATTACGGCTGTAAGCTTACCGCTGTCCTGAAGTTTTTTTAAAGCCGCGTATGCAGTGCCGGGATGTATATCCTGATCAAGTATTTCTTTTTTGTAAAATTCATAAAACTTTTGTTTCTTTGTCGCATAAAAAGAGCTTGAATAAATCTCTTCCGGGGCGTGACCATACTCATCCTCTATCCTGTAGGCTTCATCATTGCTCCAGAGATTTTTTCCACCACACTCAATCTCCATTCCAACCCCGAGAATACAAACCATCTGAGAATTATCTCTTATCAGTCCCTTTAAATAATTGATCTTTTCTTCCTTTGATGTTTCCGGTATATACATATTTCCTCCCATAATTATTGATTATCGATACCTTCTTGGAATAAAAATACTCAAGTATTCCTAAATTTTAATACAAAACCCCATTTTTTCTAATTTTATCAGTTTGTTATCTTTTTTTCAAGAAACAATATGATTAAATCCCCTGATAACAGCTCTATCTTTCCTATCCGACCAAGAGCCCTTAAAACTTGTGCTCCAAGATACCTTAAACATCAGATTGAAAGCCCATAAGACATATGATAATATATTCGGGTAGGAATTAGTAGAAAAATTCCCCTCAGGGGGTCAGGAGAAAAAAATGTCAGATAAAAATGTTCCCGAAGAGGAAATGACTGTGGAATTGGAGTTAGAAGACGGAAAAACAGTAAACTGCGAAGTAATAACCATATT
>JAILBX010000171.1 GCA_024680675.1 Lachnospiraceae bacterium
CAATAACCGGCAATAGCTTCTGACAGAGGCATGATTATTGTACCTTCTATCCTGGCTCCTCCCTCAGTTGCGTCTATAGCCCTTACATTGTTGGTGGCTATCTCTCTTTCAAACCAGTCCTTATAGAGCATAAACTCTGTACTGGTCTTTACCTCCTCACCGTTTATATCCCTTGTATAGGTTAAAGATCTTTCGGAAATAGTATTATTATCACTTAATGCATTATCTGCATGAGCCTTATCATCAGTATAGGCCAGATCCTGACCGCAGAGTATGATAGCAGAGGCCTCAAGATATTCCGCAAAGGCAAAGGCTGTGTTGGCAACGGTTCCTCCTGTGGAAAGCTTTGGAAGATCAATGCCCTTCTCTTCAAGGAAGGCATTTAGATATCTGTCATCACTTTGCTCAAAGAAGCTTATCTGTCCCTCCTTTATTGCTCCGGGAGTTGCTAAGGAAGTAGTTAATACCGGTATATCCTTTGTCCTTTCATCCTCAAAATGGGCCAGGAACTTCATTCCGTCTATGCTGGCATACATATCGGGCATTATCCCCTCATGAAGCATTACGGGCATGGCTGAATCCACAGCTATTATAAAGGCCTTACCCTTGGCGTTTTTAAGCTCTGCCACATTTTTACTTAGGGAAGGACCCGAAGATACTACTATGACAGGAGGATTATTGGGCAGCTTCTCCTTAAGAGATATAAGGGATCTTGAATTTATATAGCTTTCCATATTGGCAAAAAGGTTATTATAGAAGGCATTTCCCAACTTTTCGCTGGCATCCATGGAGCTTCTTACAGCCTCCGCATTTATCCTTACAGCCTCCCTGAAGCTTTCAAGCTCCTTAGGAAAAAGTAAAGGATAATTGGGATAAACCGCCTCATAGGTATTATTCAGGTTTTTATAGTTTATGACTGTATCAAGAACAGTACCAAAGGGGGTCTTTGTTAACTCCGGAATATAAAGGGTTATATTCTCATTATTTATGATATCCGATATATCAAAATTCAGAAGAGTCGTCTTAAAAATGGACATATCAGGCTCATATATTATTATCTTTATATCCTGATCCCTGCCCTTACTTTGTATAAGCTTCTTAACGAACATCCCGTTTCCGAATCCGAATATTGTATATACATTAAAAAGAGCACTGTTAGTATAATCCTTAGCCCAGATCTTAAGCATTTCTTCATTTTCATAAAGAGAATCCAGCTGGTACTGCCTTGTACCCTTTACAACATAAAGAACGCTTCTGTCCACTACTGCAGCTATATTTGATTCAATAGCATATTCCTTATCCAGAGCCCCTTCGATCTTATCCGCATACTCCGGATAGCGGTTTCGGATGCTTGCCATATTATTGTCATATATCAAAGCCATTTTATCTTTCCCCCTATTTATCTATCATTTTAAGATACAGTAAAAAATTTTCTTTTGTTTCGTTTTTAAGCACATCCATGGTAAAGAAGGAATCATCGGAATACATAGCGTCCTTTATCCTGTCAAACTGGGCTATCCAGTAATCCTTATCATCTTTAACATCTGCATGTTCAGGCTTGTCATAGAGCGGCAGCATTGCGGATATGATCGTAGAAAAATCAACAATGAGACCGTCCCTGTACTGAAGGGCCTCCTGCCTCTTGTTAACCAGTAACAATTCACAGTAATTGTCAATGTTCTCTATCATCATCCTCATTCCCTCGTTTAAAGTTGCCATAGCTCCCTCCTTTATTCAAAAAATATTTCCCTTACATCCTTTAAGAATTCTTCCTTCTCCGACAGTATGCCTTCTCTGTAAGCTTTGAAATCCCCTATTCTGTCGTAATAATTTGAAAGGCAGTCTCTTATCAGCCAAAGAGCATCAGAAAGACTCTCATCTTTACTATCGTCAATTTTATACTCTTTATTAATAGCTACATCTATTTCATTTTTTGCGGATCCCTTTTCACCGGTTATGACTATACAACCGCTTATTGCCGCTTCTCTTGGTATCCTGTCCTTACCGGGATGGTTTCCGAAATCTATATAGACCTTAGCTGTCTGTAAAAGCTCTGCCACCTGTTCCGTTGTCATATTTTCTATAGCTACAAACTCTATATCCCCGGCCTCTTCTATGAGCTTCTTTGTATACTCTATTCCTTTTTTGGGATTGTAGACTACTATATCCTTCTTCTTATGATCTAAAGCATATTTACTGTTATCAATGAAGGAATCGTTAAGGTAGTCACCCAGGTGGATAAGGGGTTTTCCCTGATCATTATAAGCCATGGAATAGATCCTTGCATATTCAGACTGATAGGCTAAGATATCACACTCAGCGCTTATCTCCCTTGCTTTCTTTTCCTCGTCTATCCCGTTTGTCCTGCAGGCTGATATAAAGTTATCAACGCTTAGCCACCAGAAAAGCTTCTTGATATTTTCTGCATAATTTATTCTCATAGGCCAGCCCTCGGGAAAGACCAAAAGATTCTCTGCCCTGTCCTCAATATCTCTTACTCTGCATATTCTGCCATAGACATAGCTTTCAAGCTCCGGATGAACCAAAAGCTCCTCCTCATCCATTGAAACATAGGCAATATAGGCTCTTCCCCCATAGGAGTTTATATGGTATACCAGCTGGTGAAGGAGCTCCGGCCCACCGCTTTTTATGGCTCTTGGACAAAGTACAAAGACCTTATCATATCTTTTGGTCAGATTTTTCTCCAGAATATTTATCACAGCCAAATGTTTTTTTAATGTAAATAAAAGATCTGATCTTTCTTCTCCTTCCCTTACCTTTACCCTGCTTACATTTAATATTTCATAACCATGCTTTATAAATGCATTACAGCACCTGTTTAAAGAGGTCTTTTTTGACAGGGCGATAACAGTTCCTGCTTCTATTCCCTTAAGCCTTGAAGAAATATCACTGTTTATTATCCCATCACCTATTATCAGGCAGTCTGCCCTTGCTATGCCTGATATATCATGAAGGGTCATATCGGATACCCCGGTATTTTTATACACAAGCTTTATCAGTCCTCCAAAGTAGGCCACATCCTCTCCTACTGTTATGACTGTCTTGTAATCCTTCAATTTATTAAGCACTACCAGATCGTAATCTGTATAATCATATCCCATAATTCATTACCATCACAGGCTTCTTAGCCCTCATACAGTGATACATTACCGTACCGTTATCTCCGTAGAAACCATCACAGAGTCTTACCATAAAGTTATCGTCCTCACTGTCATCATATATTCCAAAATCTTCACTTATAAAAGTATCGATCAATTCTCTGTATTCAATAAAAAGCTTTTCATCAAACTGCTCTAAATAGCGGTCTATATTGTTATCAGGATGGTAGTAAAGTATAACGCTGTCCTGATTTTCCCTGAAGGTATTAAAAACCTCCCTGAGCTTCTTTATTGCATTATCCTTATTTTCTATAAGAGCGCTTATGCTTACATAAAAGAGAATTACCTTTTTTCTCTTTCCATCCTTATCTGACAGGGCACTTATCCACTCTTCTGAAAGCTCATTATCCAACACCCTTGGATACTCAGGCAGCTCCTCTTTGGTGACTCCTCCCGAGATCACTTTTTTCTCCCATACTTCTCTGCTATCCTCTCCTGCCCATTCGGTAAGAGAATCTATGTATCTTTGTCTCATATTTTCTGATTGAACAATAACCTGATCTGCCCTTGCAACCCCCGGAGTATTTATACAAAACTCCATCATTTTCTTTGCCTTGCCGTCGTCTTCTCCGTAATCATCCACTAAAATACAGGATACATAGATCAGCTTCTTTGCAAAAACTCTCAGCTTGTCGGTATAAAACATGGGATACACTATCATATGTGCGTCATAGCTGTCATAAGGAGTATCAAAGTAAACTATGTCAGGATTCTTTCCAAAGAAATCATATTTATCAAAGCCTGTTATTTCTACAAGCTCTGAAAGAGCAGCTCCCTCATACTGTACCTTATCACCTACTCCCATGGTATTGATCCTAAAATAGTAGGGAATGGGAATAACATAAACATTAAAGCTTTCATCATTAATGTATTTTTCATACTCCTTTTTCATAAAGACCCAGTTAGCTGCTTTTGCTATCAAAAAGAGTACATCCTTCTTCTCCCCGCCTTCTGACATCTTAGATCCTCCGGTAATATCTGCTTCCTTTTCCTTTATATCCTTTTTGTAATCACAGCCGGGCCAGGCCACTCCCTTTATTTCCTCTATAAGGACCTCCTCCTGCCTTATATAAACAGGATAGTCATGGGTTCCTCCGGCTCTGTAGGGCTTCATATAATTTCCAAATACCTTACTAAGCATTTCGTTATAAAATAAAGGCACCGGAACGCTTAAGAACTCATAATTCAGATAAATAAACTTTTCATAATATTCCTTTGGAAACACGGCTCTGAAATTGTCCCTTGTGGCATAAGCCCCCATGGACGCCGCATAATCCGCTTCCTCATAATCTACTGAAGCCATTATCTGCTGGCATAGTATCTCAGCCTGCTGGGCCATGGGCTTTGTCCTTGAAAAACTGTGTCTCAGAGTTTTTTCAAGATGCGCCACATTTCCATGGTATTCGGGAATATCCTTGTATAAAGCGTTCTCATCAATACTTGTTGCAAGGCCATGAAGATGCTTTATGACCTCGCACTCATTTTCCAGAATTTCCTTATCTCTCGGTAAAAAATCAATTGGCATAAGATCCACTCCCGAAACATAAGGAAAGCCATGATTTTCATTTAAAAACTCTTCGTTTATCTTAATGCTTGTACTGTTAACCACTCTGGAAAGAGAATCTATATAGTCATGATTGTTATATACATTGGCAATGCTGTAACCCTTTGGAAGCTCTGTTTTTGCATATTCCAAAAA
>JAILBX010000212.1 GCA_024680675.1 Lachnospiraceae bacterium
TGTGTTTGAGGATGGCAGATATGTATTCAAGAACCTGCCTTCAAAGACACTTATGGAAAAGATACGCATCAATCTTAAATCTGATGACCAGAGAAAGCTCTTTGATTCAGAAATGGATGAACTAAGAAAGTATGCATGACAGGAGAAAATGAAATGTCTTCTCAGATGATGATGAGAGTAATGCTCATAGCGATTGCTGTGGTGGCATTTCTCTATATCCTACTTACAATCAGCATAAGAAAAAAGCGCTCACTTACCCCGATAAAAGGGACAAGGGCAAGCATGAAGGGGATCTTCTGGCTTTACAGGTTCTTTTCCCAGACGCCGGTTATCAAAAGGTATTACCAGAAGATAAAGACGTTCCTTGAGATAAATTACCCGGCAGATGAAATGAGCATAAAAAGGAAAGCAACACTCACAACTGCCAAATGTCTGGGCGGAGCGCTTCTTTTAGTGATATTTGTTATCTCTATATCCGGCGGTGACTGGTTCTATATCTGTATGGGCTGTTTCATGTCATATTTCATCTTTACTTATTTCATAACAGCAGCACAGGAAAGCCTTGATAAAAAGCTTTTGAACCAGCTCGGGGATTTCATCACAAATATCCGTCACCATTATTCAGTTCAGGGTAATGTTGAGGATTCAATCTATGACACACTTGATGAGACACCATATGAGATGGGACTTCATGCAACAAAGATATACAAAATGCTCACTGCTACAAATGTTGAGCATGAAGTTGATAAATACACAGACATAGCACCTAACAAGTTCGTTCTTACTATGGTGGCGATCTGCGCGACCATTAAGGAATACGGAGATAAAAAGCTTGATGACGGTCAGTCTCTTTTCCTTACAAATATCAATTACCTGAAGGAAGAGATAAACGTAGAGCTTATCAAGAGAAGAAGGAATGCATTCCTTTTTTCAGGACTCATAACACTGACACTTCTTCCTTTGTTTTTCCTTAAAGCAATAGAAGCCTGGGGTGTATCCAATATCCCTGAAATGACACGCTTTTATAACGGACCTGCAGGAACTACCGTAATGGCCGGGATCTTTGTCATAACAGTTATTGTTTACCAGCTTATATCAAACTTAAAGGACGGACATGTTGATGATGAAAGGGAACACAAAGTCATCAACTGGCTTTTAACTTTTCCTCTGATCAACAAGCTTGTGACAATAGAGATCAACAGGCACTTCACAAAGCATCTAAGGATAGATGATGGCCTTAAGATGGTCGGGGACAGGATAGGAGTAAAGGGATTTCTTGTTAAGAGAATACTTTTTGGTATCCTTACAGTACTTCTGATAAGTCTTGTCATATTTACGGCAGAGTGGAGAACAAAGCACAACATATTAAACGACTTTAAGACATCATTTGAGTCATCAATTGTTCCTGATGAAGAATACAGGCAGGCAATGAGGGATGCAGCCGTTGAGTACACGCTTTCCTGCAGAAACCTTGAAGATACACCGGAAAACAGAGAACTGGTACAGAAACAGATAGAACAAAAAGGCATTGAGTCAAAGTTTTCTGCACAGGTCACAAGTGAAGTGTTTACGAGGATAAACCAGTATAAAAATGTCTATTACAGATGGTGGTTCCTTCTTATAAGCATACTTGGGTACTTTGCAGGTTATTACCTTCCATTCCTTATTCTCCAGTACAAGCTGAGGATCGTGAAGATGGATATGGAAGATGAGGTGATCCAGTACCAGACCATCGTGCTTATTTTGATGCACGTGGACGGAATGCTTGTAGATACAGTTCTTGACTGGCTTGAGAGGTTTTCGTTCTGCTTCAGGCAGTCGATACAGGAATGCATCATAAACCTTGAGTACTCGACAAGCAAAGCTCTTCAGAAGATGAAGAACCAGGAGACATTCCCGCCTTTCAGGAGGTTTGTGGATAATCTTCTGATGGTTGAAGACGAGGATATTCTCACTGCTTTTTCAGAGATCGAAACAGACAGGGAGTATTACAAGGAAAAGAGAAAAACCGACAACGAGATCATTTCTACGCAGAAGGCGGAAGTCGGCAAGATAGTAGCATTTGTACCGCTTATTCTTACTCTTGTCATTTACATGATCCTTCCGTTTGCGATGTATTCAATGGAAATGATGAAGAGTATCGGAATGTAACCAAGGTATTTTGAGGGAGGCCTCTTATACATATAAAAATCTAATTATGAAAAGGAGTATTTAAAATGGGT
>JAILBX010000263.1 GCA_024680675.1 Lachnospiraceae bacterium
GCCTTTGCGGCACCAAAGCCTGCAACTGCAAGACCTGTTGCAAGACCCTTATTATCCTTAAACCAGAGCATAAGAGTTTTTACGGGTGAAAGATATCCTGTTCCAAGGCCTATACCCATTAAGAAACCATAGCTTAAATAAATACCGATCAGAGAAATATAGCTGTGCTGATGCTGTCCACCATAGTAAATGAAGAAGCCTGACAAGGCCATTCCTGCTGAAAAACAAATAGTTGCTATGAGTGATGACTTGTGAATATCTCTCTCAACCACGTTACCGAGAAAAGCAGCGGACATTCCCAAGAAGAATATGGCAAAGCTGAATGCCCATTCGGTTGCTCCTTTTGAAAATCCGATATAATCAGCTATTTCCTGACTGAATACCGACCAGCAGTAAACCGTACCTATACTGCAGTGCAGGAGCAATGCAGGTATAGCTGCACGGCACCACTTATTAGTTTTCCATCCGCCTTTTTTTGTTTCTTCCATTTTCTTTTTCCTCCTGAGAAGTTTTTAAAAAATTTATCCCTTACCTGAACCCTAAGACAAGTGCTGATCAAAAAATTAAACTTTGAAATAATTTTTACTTTATGGGCTTTGCTCCGGCCTTTTCCTGAAGCTTTTCAATAGCTCTGCTTAAGAAGCCCTTCTTCTTTTCCTCCTTGGGCTCGCTCTTTCCATGAAGCCCTCTTATGGACATAATGTAG
This sequence comes from Lachnospiraceae bacterium, assembly GCA_024680675.1. Lineage (GTDB taxonomy): Bacteria > Bacillota > Clostridia > Lachnospirales > Lachnospiraceae > UBA2868. Next base: position 707 of record JAILBX010000263.1, read on the forward strand.
ATGCCGCTTACTGTTGCCTTAACTTCCTTCTTTACCGGCACATCATCAAAGATCTTTTCATCACAGATAAGGTTCATCATCTGGGGTCCTACCTTGGCCTTTACTATAGGAAGCTTGGTCCTTCGCAAATATTTGGGGGTCTGATCCATAACTGCCTGGGGCAGCCCGGCATCCTTTATCCGCATTCGTTTTTTATCTATGACAAGCATTGAAACAGTCTGCTTATAAGCCTCCATCTGTTCCTGCTGCTCAGCCTGTTTCTTCTGTGCCCTTTTTCCAAGAAAATACAGCACAACAACTGCAATAAGCAGGATCACCAATACCACAATGAAAATTATTAATCCCTTTGACATGTTTACCTCCGTATGCGACCTGTTTACTGATCCTATACTGTTATTTTTGTGTCGTTGACAATCACATATTGTAACATATATATTAATTCATTTACAAGATTCTATAGAAAAGTTATTGATCAAATGTTATTATAGTGTGGTGTTTTTTTAAAAAACTGTTATTATTTATAAAGTCAGCTTATAATAAAGCAATATCAAACCGCTTACAGGGTTTAGAAGAATGGAGAAAATTATGAAAAGATTACTGATACTTTCGCTTCTTGGCGTAATGCTTTTATCAATGCCCGGCTGCAGCAGCCAGAATACGGGAAGCGATCAGGCAGCCAAGAGCACAGAGACTGAGGGAGAAAACAAGTCGGATGAAAAGGGAGATAATATCGATACTTCCGATATTGTTCCCGAAGAGATAGTTGAGCTTGGTGAGTATAAGGGGCTTAAGGTAACAAGAGTTGTTCAAAAATTAAGTGACGAGGATGTGGAGGCTCAGGTTAAGGATGAGATCCTTGGGCAAAATCCTTATGAGGAAGTAACAGACAGAAAGGATGTTCAAAAGGGCGACATTGTAAATATCGCCTTTGTAGGTCTTCTTAACGGTGAAGCCTTTGAGGGGGGCACTGCCGACAGCTACGATCTTGAGATAGGCTCTAACACCTTTATCCCCGGCTTTGAGGATGGGGTAATAGGTATGAAGCTTGGAGAATCAAAGGATATCCCCCTGACCTTCCCTGAAGATTACGGCGCTGCAGAGTTAGCCGGCAAGGACGTTATATTTCAGGTAACAGTAAACAAGATCCAGAAAAAAGCCGAGCTTACAGATGAGCTTGTGAAGAAGAACACTAATGGCGAATTTTCCACTGTTGCCGATTATTCAAAAAAGGTAAGGGAAGAGCTTGAAAAAAGCAATGAGGAATACGCAGATTCCTCCATGTATATGGATCTTATGGATATGGCAGTTAAAAATGCCAAGTTTATAAGTGACGTTCCAAGTTCACTCCTCAACAAGAAAAAAGAAACCATGAGAAACAATGCCCTCTCTTATGCCGAGGCCTACGGGGTTACTCTTGATGAGTTTGTAACCACTACAATGGGCACCACCATGGAGGATTTTGAAAGCAATATAGAAGATTACTCCCTTCAGGGTTCTAAGGAAGTACTTGTTGTAAGAGCCATTGCCAATGCCGAGGATCTTAATGTGACAGATGAAGAGATCGAAGAGGGGATCAATACCTATATGACCTCCTACGGCTATAAGACGAAGGAAGAATTTACCGAATCCGTGGATATGGAGGAGTTTAAGGACTATATCCTTGAATCAAAGGTACAAAAGTTTTTGGCCGACAATGCCGAAATAACCGAGAAAGTAGCTGATGGATCGGAATCGGATATGGCAGCGGTTGCAGAAAGCACAGAGGAGGGCAGCACAGATCCCAAATCTGAGACAGAGGACAGTAAAGAGGCTGAAAACAGCAAGGAAGAAGATAGTAGTAAAGAAGTAGAAAACAACAAAGAGGAAGATAAGACCAAAGAAGCAGATAAGACCAAGGAAGCAGAGAGCAGCAAAGAGGAAAGCCCTGCAAAAGAGGTTAAAGAATAAAAAGCAAAAGAGGTAGAAAAATGGAACTAGTATCAATAAGAGAATTATTCAGAAACAGAGAACAGTATCTTGATAAGGAAATAAGTGTGGGGGGATGGATAAGAAATCACAGAGATTCAAAGACCTTCGGATTTATAATGATCAATGACGGAACCTTCTTTGAGCCCTTGCAGGTGGTTTATTCCGATCAGCTTGATAATTTTGAGGATATCACAAAGTTAAATATCGGCGCCTCCATCATAGTAAAGGGAACCCTGGTTGCTACGCCAAATGCCAAGCAGCCCTTTGAGATCCAGTCCACATCCCTTCATATAGAGGGTACTTCTACACCGGACTATCCCCTTCAGGCTAAGAGGCATACTCTTGAATATCTGCGTACCATACCTCATCTTCGTGCAAGGACAAACACCTTTGAGGCCGTATTCAGGGTAAGATCCCTGGCTGCTTATGCCATTCACAAGTTCTTCCAGGAAAGGGATTTTGTATATGTACATACTCCCATCATAACCGGCAGCGACTGTGAGGGAGCCGGTGAAATGTTCCAGGTTACCACCTTTGATCTTGCCAATGTGCCAAAGACTCCGGATGGAAAGGTAGATTATACAAAGGATTTCTTCGGAAAGCCAACAAATCTTACCGTTAGCGGTCAGTTAAACGGTGAGACCTATGCTATGGCTTTTAAGAATATCTATACCTTCGGTCCTACCTTCAGAGCCGAGAACTCAAATACCACAAGGCATGCCGCCGAGTTTTGGATGATAGAGCCTGAAATGGCCTTTGCAGATCTCTCCGACAATATGATAGTGGCTGAAAGCATGATAAAGTTTATCATAAGCTATGTTATGGAAAATGCCAAAGAGGAAATGGATTTCTTTAATAAATTTGTGGATAAGGGGCTTATTGACAGATTAAACCATGTTATGTCCTCTGAATTTGCCCATGTGACCTACACAGAGGCTATAAAGATCCTTGAAAAGCACAACTCAAAGTTTGAATACAAGGTATCCTGGGGCTGTGATCTTCAGACAGAGCATGAGAGATTTCTTACGGAGCAGGAATTTAAGCGCCCTGTTTTTGTAACGGATTATCCAAAGGATATAAAGGCCTTTTATATGAAGCAGAATGAGGACGGAAAAACCGTTGCGGCAATGGATTGTCTTGTTCCGGGGATCGGGGAGATAATCGGAGGCTCCGAAAGGGAAGCCGACTACGACAAGCTGGCTGCAAGAATGGATGAGATGGGACTTAAGAAGGAGGATTACGACTTTTATCTTGACCTTCGTAAATACGGCTCAGTCAGACATTCGGGCTTTGGTCTTGGTTTTGAAAGAATGGTTATGTATCTCACGGGAATGTCAAACATCCGTGACGTAGCCCTCTTCCCAAGAACAGTAAACAATTGCGAGCTTTGATCCTTTCTTTAGCTTATTATAATTATAAAAATTTTGTGAACTTATTTTATTTAAAGCTCTGAGTATGGACTTTTTAAAAAATTCCCTGTATACTTAAGGAAAACAGGTATTTGAAAATACCGTTTTCTTTAAGAGGGAATTTTTTTTAAGGTATCGTGCTTTCGATGCCTTTTGATGGACTAAAGAAAAGGCAGGCTGCTTTTGGGGAAAAGCAGGCATGTCAGTTGGGATAATTAGTAAGGGAGAAAAAATGAATAAGCGAATCTTAAGTTTCGTGCTTGGACTGGCTCTTTGTCTGGCTACTGTTCAGGATATCTCCGCAGTGACCAAGAAGGATGCCCAGAATCAAAAATCCCAGGCAGAAAAAAATCTCAATTCCATTAATAATGATATAGAAAATATTGCGGAGGATAAGGAAGCAATAGAAAGCGAGATCGAGGCCATTGACGCTGAGCTGGTGGATCTTTTGCTGACTGTTGAGCTTATTAACGGCGATATAGGAAACAAGCAGGTGGAGATCACAAACGCCCAGGCCGCCTATGATGAGGCCAGGGGAAAGGAAGAGGATCAGCTAAATGCCATGAAAAGGCGTATCAAGTTCATGTATGAGAAGGGTGATACTTCTTATCTTGAGCTTATAGTCAACTCCCAGAGCCTTTCAGAGCTGGTAAATAAAAATGACTATGTTTCCAAGCTCTATTCCTTTGACCGTCAGCTTCTTTCCAATTATCAGAACACAAAAGAGGAGGTTTTACGGCTTAAGGGAGAGCTGGAAACCGAGTTGGAGGAGTTAGAAGAGCTTCAACAGGAGTGTACCGCCCAGTCCCAGATCCTTCAGGAAACCATTGATAAGAAGAGGGCTGAAATAGAGGATTTCGATAATCAGCTTTCCGCTGCCAAAAGCAAGGCTGCGGAATACAAGTCCCAGATCAAGGAACAGACAGCCATAATCAAGCAGATCGAAGCCGAAGAGGCTGAGGCAGCCAGAAGGAAGGCTGAGGAAGAAAAGAAAAAAGCTGAGGAGGCAAAGAAAAAGGCCGAGGAAGCTAAGAAGCTTGAGGAAGAGAAGAAAAAATCCGAAGAAAATAGCGGTGAGAATAGTGAAGCCAATTCCAATGAAAGCGCTGAAGCAGATAATAACAGCGAAGAAGCAGAGGTAAAAGAGAGTAAGGAGGAAGAGAAGGTTTCGGAGGTAAATAACGATCCGGGAAATTCCTCAAAGGGTCAGGAAATAGCCAATTTTGCCCTTCAGTTCGTGGGAAATCCCTATGTTTCGGGGGGAACCTCATTGACAGATGGATGTGACTGTTCAGGCTTTACCTCATCTGTTTACAGCAACTTCGGAATATCCCTTCCCAGAACCTCTTACTCCCAGTCAACCGCCGGAAGAGAGGTAAGCTACTCATCAGCCCAGCCCGGAGATGTGATCTACTACGGAGGACATGTGGGGATCTACATAGGTAACGGACAGATAGTACACGCAAGTACTCCTAAAACCGGAATAAAGGTGACCAATGCCCTTTACAGATCTATAATAACAGTAAGAAGGTTTGTGTAAAGCTTTACACAAACCTTCTTTTTTTTATAATCCTTATTTATCTTTTTACTGTTTTTTATATAAGATCACAGCTTCTTTTTTTTATGTCCCGAGGTAGTTATTATCTCCTTCCAGACTGTAGGATTTAACATTATAAGGAGGGGGAAGAGCTCAAGTCTTCCTGCCAGCATATCTATCATCATGACAAGCTTTGACAGATCGGAAAAGTGGGCAAAATTCTTTGAGGGGCCAACCATTGCAAGTCCAGGACCCACATTATTAAGGGTGGCTGCTATTGCCGTAAAACAGGTAACTATATCTTCCTTGTCTAAAGCTATTATCAGCATTGAAATAACAAATATCATGGTGTAGGTAAGAAAGTATACGTTAGTGGATCTTAAAACCTCATGATCTATGGGCTTTTCGTCCATCTGGATCTTCTTTACACTCCTTGGATGGATATAGCCGGTAAGCTCCTTGGATACGGTCTTTACTCCTATAACAAATCTTGAGACCTTGATCCCTCCTGCAGTACTTCCGGCACAGCCTCCGGAAAACATTAATAAAACTATCACCAGCTTACAGAAGGTAGGCCAGGTATCAAAGTCTGCTGTGGAATAGCCTGTGGTGGTCAATATACTTGCCACCTGGAACATGGTTATCCTTAAATTATCGGCAAATGCGGGAATATATCTGTTAAGGGATATAACTATGGAAACAGTAGCCACAATGACTATACCTAAATAAGCCTTAACCTCCTCCATTGAGAAGGCTCTTTTAAACTCCTTAAATAAAAGCAGGTAGTAAAGATTAAAGTTTACTCCAAAGAGGAGCATAAATATGGTTATGACCCATTGCTGAAAGGCGGTATAGCTTGCTATGCTGTCATTTCTGACTCCAAAGCCACCGGTACCGGCAGTTCCAAAGGAAAGGGTTATGGAGTCAAATACCGGCATTCCGCTGAGAACAAGAATAAGGATCTCAATTATGGTCATTATGAAATAGATCATATATAAAAGCTGAGCCGTATTCTTAAGTCTTGGAACCAGCTTTCCCACAGAAGGTCCCGGGCTTTCCGCCCTCATAAGATTAAAGTTGGAACCCCCGCTTAAGGGTACTATTGCAAGAAGAAAGACTAAAACTCCCATTCCTCCTATCCAGTGGGTGAAGCTTCTCCACATAAGGGTAGATCTGGAAAGGTTTTCAACCTCATAAAGGATTGAGGCTCCGGTGGTCGTAAAGCCGGATATGGTCTCAAAAAGAGCATCCACAAAGTTTGGTATCTCTCTGCTTATATAAAAGGGCAGACAGCCCACAATACTTAAAAATATCCAGCTTAAGGAGGTTATCACACAGCCTTCCTTCAGATAAAATACTGAATTTGAGGGTTTTTTCAGTGTCAGTAAACCCCCCAGGATCAAGCTGACACCGGCAATTATAAGGTAATAATTTGCTACCCTTTCATGGTAAATATATCCTGTTAGGGTAGGCAGTAAAAGTAAAATACCCTCTATTTTTATAACCTGACCCAATATATATCTGACAATGGAACCATTCATTACTAAAAGCCTCTCTTAATTATTCAAGAATATCAACTATGCTATGAAAACCACTCTGCTTGGTAACAACCATGACCGTATCACCTACCTGAATGGAATCATTTCCATTGGGTATGATTATATTTCCGCTTCTGTTTATAAATGATACAAGCACATCCATCTTTATTTTAAGATCCTTCAAGGGAATATCGGTAACTGCTGATTTTGTATCAATGATAAATTCAATAGCCTCAACCTGTTGATCAAAGAGATTGTACATAGTCTCAATGGAGTTACTTTTTGAGTTGCTTTTTGCTCTTACGTAGGCGATTATTTCCTCTGCGACTATGTATCTGGGATAGATTATGCTCCCAAGATCCATTTTTGAAATAACATCCTTAAAGTTGATCCTGTTTATCTTGGTTATTATCTTGGCATCTGAGACCTGCCTGGTATAGAGGCTTAGAAGAATATTTTCCTCATCAATTCCTGTTAAGGGAATAACTGATTCCGCCCTTTCTATTCCCTCTTCTCTCAAAACTCCTTCGTCAGTTCCGTCAGCGTTTATTATTATGGCCTTTGGCAGCAATATACTGAGCTCTTCACATCTTTCCTTGTTATTCTCTATGATCTCAACATTTACTCCCATTCTTAAGAGACTTAAGGACAGATAATAGGCGGATCTGCCTCCTCCGATTATCAGAGTGTTCTTAACCCGGTTTGTTTTTATATTTATCTTATCAAAGAAATCCTTTGAATTTTTTCTGGTAACCACAAAATAAATAATATCGTCACTTTTCAAAAGGAAATCACCTCGGGGAATATATATCTCCCCCTCACGCTCCAGGGCACATATCAAAAGACCGGAGCCTATCTTATTTACGATCTCTGAGGTGGTTATTCCGTTTAAAACATGCTTTTCCCCTATCTTGAATTTGACAAGCTCCACCTGACCATGGGCAAAGGCATTTACTTCAAGAGCATCAGGAAGGCAGAGAATATCGGATATCTGCTTTGCCGCCTCATAATCGGGATTGATTATCATGGCAAGTCCTAACTGTTCCCTCAGATAGTTGGCTTCTTTATTGTAATCAGGAGTTCTGACCCTTGCTATTGCCGAACAGTTACCAACTCTCTTAGCTACTATACAGCAGAGAAGATTTAACTCATCCGCACTTGTAACAGCAATAAAAAGATCTGCATCCTCAATACCGGCTTCAAGCTGTACGCTGAAGCTTGCTCCATTGCCCTCCACTGCCATTACATCATAAAGGTTTGTAAGATTCTGGAGTCTGGATGAATTCCTGTCTATAATGGTTATCTCATGGCCTTCCTTTGAAAGCTGCTCAACAAGAGTGCTCCCGACCTTTCCGCATCCGACTATTATGATCTTAAGACCTTTTTTTTCAACCTTCTTCTTTGATCTAAACATACAGCACCTCTAAATATCTTTTTTCTGAGCTTGATCCTTTATCCCCGGGATCAGCCTAAAGAATCAATATTTATGGATATACTCCTCAGGCCCGATGACTCATCATTTAAAAACAGATGGTATGTTAACTCTGCCTTTAAATTATCCTCCTCTTCCTTAAACTCATAGCTCACGGTTTTCACCGCCAGCTTAAGCTCTCCAAAGGGAGTCATGTATGAGGTCTCATGAAGCTTATCCTCTTCAAAGCTCAAACAGGTCTTTAAGGTTCCTTTTTTTGTGTGTTCCATGCTTATAGCGGTTAGTTTTATCAGGTTTTTTATAACCGTATCAGTATTTTCCTCCGGTTCTTCGTAGGAAATGTAATGGACACCATCTCTGTAATGATAACTTCCTCTTACCTTTGTAACTACCTGGTCGAAGCTTTCTTCATCTTTTTTTGTAGCACCTCTTATGGTTATATAGACATCTTTATTCATTCTATGTTTACTGTTTTTGCCCTTATATTTTTCTTATGAAGTATGGTAGAGGCAAAGGCGCTGAATTTTTTAGCCGAATCACTGACATAAAACTCATGCTCCTTTACTTCATTATCATCATTTAAAAGCCCCTTGCTCAAAAGAAGCTCCTTAAGCCCGTTTGCCGTTTCATAGGCAGGATTAACAAGATTTACCTTATCTCCTATTATCCTTCCTATGGTATTTTTTAAAAGGGGATAGTGGGTACAGCCCAGTATCAGGGTATCTATCTCCTTTTCCTTTAAAACCGCCAAATATCTTCTTACCATCTCGTCTGTAACGGGATCTTCTATCATTCCCTCCTCAACCAGAGGACAGAGGAGGGGACAGGCCTTTCCCACCACCTCGACAGTGCTGTCCAGCTCCTTTATATATCCGGGATATAAGCCGGAATTTATTGTACTTTCCGTGGCTATTACCCCTATTTTGCCGTTACGGGTGGTATTTACCGCAGTTTTTGCTCCGGGCTTTATAACGCCGATGATGGGAATGCTTAAACCCTTTTCCACAGTATCCAAAGCAAGAGCGCTCATGGTATTGCAGGCAACCACCAGGGCCTTTACGTCCTTACTTAGCAAAAAACGTATTATCTGCTCCGTATATCTTGTTACTGTTTCCTTTGATTTTCCCCCATAGGGAACCCTGGCTGTATCACCAAAATATATTATTTTCTCTTTAGGAAGCTGATCCATGATCTCGGCGGCTACTGTAAGACCTCCCACACCTGAATCAAATACGCCAATTCCTGATCTGTTATCCATAAGCTTATTCCTTACCTGTCTTAGGCTTGACAGTTATTTTTTTTCATTACCGGCCTTGTTTTCCTCGGATAATTGCTTGATTATATTTTTCTCCTGATTATCAATATGGATCTCTATGGCTTTTTTTGCCTCATCCTTTTCTCCGGCAAAAATATTTTCCATTATAAGCCTGTGTTCTGTGATAAGTCTTTCATGATTCCTTTTGTCCTTGACATACTCGAGTCTGTATCTGTAAACCCTTTCAGCAAGATTATTTACCATTTGAAGCAGTCTCTTGTTTCTCGAAGCCACAAGAATTATGTCATGAAACTTCACATCTGCCTGGGCTATGGCAGTAGCATCCTTAGTTTTTATTGCATCCTCAAAGACCTTTTCAGCCTTTTTAAGATCCTCCTTTTCAGAATCCTTTATCCTGTCGCAGGCCAAAAGCACCGCTAAGGAATCAAGGGATCTTCTGACCTCCAGTACATCTCTCATATCATCGGCTGAGATCCTTGCAACCTCCGCTCCCTTCCTTGGAACCATGGTCACAAGACCTTCCAGCTCCAGCATCCTTATGGCCTCCCTGATAGGGGTTCTGCTCACCCCCAGCTTTTTAGCCAGGTGGATCTCCATAAGTCTTTCTCCCGGCTTTAGTTCCCCAATAAGTATAGCCTGTCTTAAAGTATTAAATACCACATCCCTTAAGGGTAAAAGCTCGTCAAACTGGAGCTTTATATCGTGTTCTTCCATTTCTACCTCCCATAAGTTAAAAATAAACTTCCCCCGAAGTCCTTCTCCCTTATTATATCATAAGTTTTCTTTGCCTTCTCCTCATCACTGTATATGCCAAAGACAGTGGGACCGCTTCCACTCATCATTGCATTTAAGGCTCCGTTATCCTTCATAAGCCTCTTAAGCTCTCCTATCTCCTTATGCTCACTTTCGGTCACCAGCTCAAGAACATTTCCCATTTCTGAACAGATCCCCTCAAGATCCCCCCTGTTCAGGGCTTCCAGCATGCTGTCAATATCCGGATGCTCATAATCCTTTATAAGGTCAAGCTTCTTATAAACATCCATGGTTTTAACATCTAGCCCGGGTTTTGCAAGAAGGATATGGCATTTTGGCAGATCCTTAAGCCTTGTCAGCTTTTCACCGATTCCCTGAGCAAGAGCTGTTTTAAGCATTATGCAGTAGGGCACATCCGCCCCTATCTTAAGCCCAAGCTCCATAAGCTCCTTCTGACTCAGGGCAAGGTCAAAAAGCTCATTTATTCCCTTGAGCACAGCTGCGGCATCACTGCTGCCGCCGGCAAGACCTGCCGCAGCAGGTATTCTTTTTTTTATATCAATGCTTATTCCGGCGCTTATTTTTTTCTCATCCATAATAAGCTTAGCGGCCTTATAGGCCAGATTCCTTTCATCCTTTGGAATCCCTTCCTTATCACAGCTTATTTTTATACCGGCTTCATCTGTGATCTTTATAAGAATATCATCATGAAGATCTAAGGACTGCATCACCATCTTTACCAGGTGGTAACCATCCTCTCTTATTCCTGTAACATCCAGACCCAGATTGATCTTTGCTCTTGCCTCTAAAGCAATTTCACCCTCCATATAGCCTTTCCTTTTCTCAGGACTATTTCACACAGCCTGTTATATCCTTTATATCTTCAATATTATTTTCCTTCATAAAGCTTTCTATGCCTTCAATGGTTTTTTCCGTTGTAAGGGGATCATGAAAGTTCATTGCCCCCACAGCCACCATACTGGCTCCAACCATTATAAACTCAAGGGCATCCTCAGCATTGCTTATTCCTCCCATACCTATTATGGGGATCTTAACCGCATTGGCACACTGCCATACCATCCTTACGGCCACAGGCTTTATAGCAGGTCCCGACAGTCCTCCGGTTTTATTTGCAAGGAGAAACTTTCTTTTCTTTATATCCACCTTCATTGCCGTTATGGTATTTATAAGAGATATGGCGTCGGCTCCAGCAGCTTCTGCGGCCCTTGCCATCTCCGTAATATCAGTTACGTTGGGGGATAGCTTCATTATCACAGGATGCTTTGATATCCTCTTTATCCTGTCGGTGATATTATAAAGAGCATCTCTGTTCTGGCCAAAGGCTATGGCTCCCTCCTTGACATTTGGACAGGATACATTTATCTCAAGCATATC
>JAILBX010000002.1 GCA_024680675.1 Lachnospiraceae bacterium
GGTTTTTCTTATATTCCAATGACCGATGAGTATCCTGAGGACAGAATTTTGTACTGCCTGGAAAATGCAGGAAGTAAGGTGCTTATTACAACCTATGACATCTTGCAGAGTAAGCCGGATCTTAAAAAACATGACATCAAAATTATTTTTGTGGAAGAGATCTTATCTTACGAAGGTGAGAAGGCAGAGCTTCCAAAGTTAAGTTTGGATCGCCTGACTCATATAATTTACACTTCAGGTTCCACCGGACTTCCTAAGGGCGTTAAGCATACAGCTCTTTCCGATGCGGTTTGGGTGTGTGATTTTGATAAGAGAAACCTTTTCCACATTTATTGTTCGGATCAGAAAATAACTATGTCACTGACCCAGATTTCATTTGTCGTATCCTCCTTCGATTATTTGTCACTTTACAACGGAGGAACTGTGGTTTTCCCGGAGGAAGAAGATTTTAGAAATTTAAAAAAGCTGTCTGAAAAAATGCTTGAATTTGAAGTTCAGAGTGTATTTATGACGCCCTCATTCCTAAAGAATTTTATTGAGCTCAAGTCTTCGAGACCTGCCATCGCAATTCTTGATGTCCTGATTTTTGGCGGAGAGAAGGGTAATTCACAGCTTCTGGATGATGTATTTAAAATAAATCCTACTATTAGGTTCATTAATGGCTATGGAAGTACTGAGACAAATTCGGGAATATTAGGAAAGCTCATTACCTCAGAGGATCGGGAGATCAGTGCCGGAAAGCTGTCTTTTGTCGCCGGTGCTTTAATTGTAGATGAAAATGGTAATAAGGTCAAAGATGGCGAGAGTGGAGAACTTTGGCTGTCCTCACCATGTGTTTCCGTGGGATACCAAAACCTTGAGGAGAACAACAGGAAATCTTTTGTTCTTGTGGATGGAAAGCGCTATTTCAAGACAGGAGATATTGTTTTTCAGGATAAAAAGGGTAATTATCATATAACAGGCAGAAAAGATGACATGGTCAAATATCATGGCCAGCGTGTGGAGCTTGGAGAAATCGAAAGCCTGATCATTGATATCGATGGAGTAAAGCAGTGTAAAGTTCTTATGAAAAACAATCATCGGGAGGACTTCCTTGTTGCTTTTTATACCTCATCCATAGAGTTTAAAGCCAAAGAACTTACGGATCGCCTGAGAAAAAAGATGCCTGCTTATATGATACCGGGTGTTTATGTAAAGCTTGACGAAATGCCGCTAAACAGCAGCAAAAAGATTGACCGCATGAAGCTCATGGAGATGGAGGTTTCCTTTGAAGGATTCGACTATGTGGAAGCTGAGACTGACCTTGAAAAGTATTTATGCGAAGCTTTTGCAAAAGTACTGGGAATAAAAAAGTTTAGTGTTACAGGGGATTTCTTTGAGTATGGAGGAACTTCTCTCAGTGTTTCAAGACTTCTCTCCATTCTTGAGGAGGATGGATATTCTATAGCCTACGGAGATGTCAACAATAACCCTACACCCGGAGAACTTGCGGTATTTATTGAAAATTCCGAAAATGCAGTAAAGCTTCCTCCTATGGACAGGGACAAATATCCGCTGACAAAGACCCAGCTTGGAATCTATCTTGAGGGTATAACCGGTGGAAACAAGGAAACCTACACTTTACAGTACATGATGGAGGCTGAGCCGGAGATTGACGAAATCAGATTGACGGAAGCCGTACATAAACTATTTGATGCTCATCCTGCCTTAAAATATAAAATACAGTGCGGCGAAGACAATCTTCCATTCATGGTCATGGTTCCTGATGAAAAAATCGAAGTACCTGTCTTTGAAGGTAAATCAGATGAAAGAATAGATTTTGCAAAGAGCTATATGCCCGTTGTTGAGATATTGGACAATATGCTCTTTAATTTTGCTGTGTACAAAACAGAAAAATGCTGTTACCTTCTCCTTAAGTCACATCTTATTGCAAGTGACGGCACATCGATGAGTCTTCTGATCTCGGATCTTAACAGGGCCCTTAAAGGTGATGAGCTTGTGGGCGAAGACTGCTGTATCCAGCAGGTGGGAATGTATGAGAAAGCGCTTATTGACAGTGGGGCGCATGATAAGGCGGCTGAGTATTATAAAAAACTCTTTGCAAAGATGGATGGTTGCGATTCCCTGATGGGAGATCTGAATAAAGCACTTACTCCCGGGGTCAGTAAAAATTACAGATATGAACCCGGGACACTCGATACCGATACTGTAAAAGAATTTTGCAGCAGATACCAGATTACCGAAAGTTCATTCTTTATGGGAGCAATGGCAATACTCCTAGGAAAGTACTTATACTCTGATCGTGTATCTTTTTCAACGGTATACAGCGGAAGATCCCTTCCTGCAATGAATAATACAATAGGTACTCTGATTAAAAGAATTCCTGTATACGGGGATCTTTCAGATAATATGGATACTGCTTCATTCCTTACTGCTATGAGCAAGCAGGTATTTTCAAACATGAGTAATGATATCTATTCCTTTGATGAAGTCCTGAAAGAGTGTCCTGTAAACGAGGATGTGGAGTTGATTTATCAGGGTGATCTCTTTACTGATAATATGGGTAAGGCAGGAGGAGAGCAGCTCTTAAAGAGCGACTCATATTTCATGGAACACTATCATACCGGTATGGTGACGGGATGTATGTCCATACAGCTTTTTGCCACCAGAGGTCTTTATAACATGACAATTGAGTACAGAAACGAAAGATTTTCCGAAGAATGGATCAAAGACTTTGCTGATCATCTTTTTATCATTGCAAGGCAGCTTCTTTTATGTAAAACAATCGGTGATATCGTGATGATGAGCGATGCCGAAGAAAAGCAGATTGAGGCTTTTAACAATACTTCATATCAAATGGATTTTGTACCGGTGCATGAGCAGATAGCTGCTTTTGCAAAAAAGAGCCCGGATAAAAAGGCTGTTATCTGCCATGGTAAGACTTTGACATTTAAAGAGCTTGACCATCTATCTGACCTTGTGGCTTTAAAGCTTTTGGGAAAAGGTATAAGAAGGGATGTTCATGTCGGAGTTTTACTTGATAGATCTGTTTATGCCTATGTGGTAGAAAACGGAATACTCAAGGCAGGAGGAGCATTTGTTCCATTTATACCGGAGTATCCTGATGAACGTATAAACTTCTGCATGCTTGATGCTTCAATTCCGCTCCTTATTACATCAGAGGATATAAGAAAAACACGGGAAGGGCTAAAGGAAGATAGTTACAGTGTATTAACTCTGGAGGAGATTTTTGATGTATCGAGTCCGGATGACATATCTGTGCAGGGATCAAAGCCTGAGTATGATCGTGAACGATCCGCCAGCTCTGATCTTGCTTATTGTATTTATACTTCAGGATCAACGGGTCGTCCCAAGGGAGTTATGATCGAGCACAAAAATATTGCCAATTATGTCCATAGAAACGAAAAATCCCCGGAGATAATGAATTATGGCAAAGAAGGAAGAGTCTGTCTTGCGCTTGCAGCCTTTTCTTTTGACGTATCAGTAGTTGAACAGTTTGTACCTCTCTGTAACGGCAATACCGTTGTTATTGCTACAGATGAGGAAATACATGATCCTGACAGTCTCGCCAGGCTGATCACAGATAACCATGTGGATGGAATAACATGTACTCCGACTTATCTTTTAAGTCTTCTTGAAATTCCTTCATCAAGAAAGGCCCTTGAAGAGGTAACATTTTTTGATATTGGTGCTGAGGCATTTCCTGCACTTTATATAAAGTGCTCAGGGATATAAGAAAAGACAGTGTTATCTTAAATGTTTACGGACCTACGGAGTGTACAATGGGATGCTCTGCGGATGTGGTGGAAAATCCTGAAAGCATAACCATTGGAAATCCTATAGCAAATACCTCTTTCTATATATACGACAAGTTCGGAAATGAACTTCCTGTCGGCATAAAAGGAGAGCTTATTATAGTAGGTGATCAGGTTGGAAGAGGATATGTAAACCTTCCCGAAAAGACGGAAGAGGCCTTTTTTGAACATGGTTTAAAAAAGGCCTATCATAGCGGTGATCTTTGTATGTGGAATCCTGATGGGAAAGTGAGCTTTTTTGGAAGAATAGATAATCAGATCAAGCTTAGAGGCTTCAGAATTGAACTGGACGAAATCGAGAAGGTTATGACTGAGTTTGACGGTATAAATTCAGGTGCTGTAAAGATCATCAAGACCGAGACAAAAGAATTCCTGGCAGGTTACTATACCTGTGAAAATGAGCCTGATATGAATGCTTACATGGAATTTTTGAAGGATAAGCTTCCGGAATATATGATCCCTCAGATAATGAGACGTGTAGAGAAAATGCCACTTACCACAAACGGTAAAATTGACAGGAGTGCTCTGCCTGTTCCTGATATATCCGAATTAAAAGCAGAGTATGTTGCACCTGAAAACGATATTGAGAGAAGACTGTGTATTGCCTTTGCTAAAGCCCTGGGCATGGAGGAAGATGCAATCGGTACTGAAGATGACTTTGCTGAGCTTGGAGGAGATTCCCTTAAGGCTATGACTGTCCTTGCATATGCCAAGATAGAAGGACTTACCGCTGCCGATATTTTCCAAAAGAGGACAGTGAAAAAAATTGCTGTTTCACTTGGAGCAAAGGAGGGTGAAAATCTGGATGAGAAAGAAGAAAAGGCCAGAGCTGTGCCACACAGATTGTCACCCATGCAGGTTAAGATGATAGATAATCAGCTGTACAATCCGGGATCGACCATGTGGAGCAACACACACTTTTTTGCCAGATTCAAGAAGGAAATAGATGCAGACAGATTATGCGATGCTGTTAAAGCAGCGATCAATAATCATCCCGGATTGAGTGTTGTATTTGAATACAATGACAACTGTGATCTGCAGCAGAGATATGATCCGTCAATCGTTCCGGAGTTAAAGGTGGAAGATATAAGCGAGGATGATGTGGAAGAGCTTACTAAAAATCTGGTATATCCTTTCAAAAGGATTCTGAACAGTTGTCTGTTCAGGGCAAGGGTATTCAGAACAGAAAAAAACAGCTATCTGTTTTTGGATGTGCATCACCTGCTTATGGATGGGGCATCTCTTGGGGTCTTGCTAATGGATGTGACGGATTCCTATTTTGGAAGAAAGCTGCCAAAAGATTATTATTTTGCTCTGCTTGAGGATGCAGATCAGATATATGTTGACGGAAGACTTGAAAAAGACAGGGAATATTTTGAGAAGGTTTATGGAAAGAATGGTAAAAATTATCACTATATTCCCAAGCAGGATCATAAGTCAAACAAGAACTCTCAGGGAGAAAATCTTAAAAGATTCTCCTTTAACAAAGAACAGATTGAAGAAGCCGAGGACTACTGGGGAGTTACCCATTCCTGTATGGCAATTGCAAGTGCGCTCATTACCCTTTCATATTATGAAGGGATTGACAATGTAATGACTAACTGGATCTTTAATAATAGACTATCGCCGGAATCTGAGCATGTAGTCGGAATGCTCATAAAGAATTCACCGGTGGGATTGGATATTTCGAAGTTTAGCAGCATGCAGGAAATCCTCTTAGAGGTTAAAAGGCAGGTAGCAGAAGGCATAGCCCACTCCGCTTATGATTATTTCGTAGGATTTGACTCTGCTTTTAATACAGACCCTATGGAAGTAAATCTGCAGATAGGAATAAATGGCAGTGAGCTTGATGAGCTTGAGCCTGAGCTGATCGAACTGGATGATCCTTATCTGGCAGCAGGCGAAAGATTTGAGATTGAGTTACTTGAAAATGAATTTGAAGATAATGGAATAGACTTGGAAATCGAATATATATCTGAACTATATGATGAGGAATCTATAATAAGATTTCGTGATTCCTATATCCATATTTTGGAATCAATAGTGCATATGAAGATTAAAAAATACAGCTGACATTTAACAGGATTATCTAAAAGATGGAGAAAAATGAGCATAGAAAAATAATTGTGAAAAAAGCTCTTTGAAAAATCTTTGATATAATGTTAGAATTATTTCAAACGAGTAGCAGATACCGTGTGAGTTCGGGTTTCTGCTGCTCGTTTTATGCGAGTGGTCAAAAGCGTAAAAGCAGCTAAAGGCTTAGTTGGATTTATGTATTATCAGAAGTTTTATGCCAGTATAAGACTATGTCGATCTGGAGTCTTTTGGAAGAAAGCGACATAAGCTCACAAAAAAGGCAGGAATGGAAATAATGAAAGAATACAGCCGAAGAGGTTACAATATAAATAAAAAGTTTTTTCAGTTTTTACTCCCGTCGCTATTAAGCGGTCTTGCAATGTCCTTAAATGAATTTGTGGACAGCATAATAGTTTCACAGTTGTTGGGAGCATCTGCAATGAGTATGGTGGGAATGGCATCTCCGATCATGTTTCTTTTTGCAATAGTATCTATAATGTTAGGAGTGGGTGGTTCTACCGTATACGCGGAATATGCCGGAAAACAGGAGAAAAAGAAGTCGGAGGAAGTCTTTTCCACAGTTATGATAGTTTCCCTTATAGTTTCCGTGATAATTGCTGTAACAGGAATTGTTTTCATAGATCAGTTAACGGAGAAAATGTGTGTGAATCAGGATTTGATCCCTGTATTTAAGCCATATACGATGGTATTGATCCTTTCAGGTGTTCTTATTATTCCTGTACAGACTCTTGTATCATTTTTTCCGGCTTTTGGAAGGCCCCAGACCGCAACAATCGTGAATATTCTTGCCAATGGAGTAAATCTTTTGATGGACATGGTATACATCAGTTTTTTCGGTAGCGGATTAAAGGGGGCAGCTATAGCCACCCTTACAGGCTATCTGACCGGTGTGATATTTATTGTAGTCATAATTCTTACGAAAAAAGTCTCTTTACCTTTTACAAAACCGGGCAGGGAAAGCCTCTCTCTTTTGGGTGAATCAGTAACAAGAGGTGCGCCCGGAGCCATTGGACAGCTTGGATTTCTTATAAAAGTATCGTTTTGCAATCATATATCAACAAAACTTGGGGGAATGGTCGGTATTGCTACATTTTCACTTTGTATTCAGGCTTTCTCCATTGTATCCATAGGAATGAGCGGCGTTATCAGTGCAATGGTTCCGATAGGGTCTGTATTGATGGGACAAAGGGATTTTAAAGGTATAAAAATACTCTTAAAATCTGTCTTTATTGTTCAGTTTGCGGCAAGTCTGATATTTACGGTATTATTTGAGGCTTTTCCACAGCTTTTATGCTATATATATAACTACTCGGGAGAGTATGCAAAAGAGGCGATAACCGGAATACGTATTTTTTCCCCTATGTTTGTATTCAGAGGATTTATCCTGATAATCATGTATTATTTTCAGATTGTGGGCAGAAAGTTATACGCATCAGTTATCAGCGCTGTTGATGGATTTGCCGGTCTGATCCCAATTATACTGATCCTTACTCCGTTTTTCGGAATAAAGGGGCTTTGGCTGGCATTTCCGGTATTGTCAATACTGATGATCGTATTTATTATGATCATTAATCTATGTATTGCAAGAAACTCAATGGGCAAATATGAAGGGGTAATGCTGCTGGATACGGAAGAGCGCAATGTCTCTGTATATGATGCCACATTCTTGAGGGGAAAGGATACAATCTCTGATTTTGTGCTTTCCCTTCAGGATTTCTGCAAGACTAATATTAGTAGTAAAAAGACTGAAATGCTTGTAGCCCTGGCAACTGAAGAAATGCTATCCTATGTCAGCGATCACGGGGTTAATAAGAATGCGGTTGAGCAAATAGATTTACTGGTTAAGATCCTTAAGGATGCAGTCATTATTGATATAAGGTGCATCGGAGAACCGATAGATCCAACCTCCGCACCCTCTGAACAATACACAAATGTGGATGTGCTGAAGAGAATTGCGACGAAACTCGATTATACCTATGTTTTGGGAATGAATCAAACAAGGATCACGATCTGAAATAAAATATAAAATTATATTAAAACACTTAGTAAGATGGGTGTTTGGGAGGTATATTAATGAGAAGTATTGTAATAGTAGATCTTTTGTCTACAGGTTTTAACTACGTAACTGACATTATTCAAAGAGGATATCATCCGGTGATAATGGAGACGATTACTATTTCAAGATCAAGTGTGTATGAGGAAGTTAAAGAATACTATAAAAAGCTGGACCCGGCTTCCACCATAATAAAAGAGAAGAATTCCTATGAAGAAACCCTTGACGAAGTAAAGAAATATGATCCTGTTCTGGTACTACCGGGGACTGAATCCGGAGTTGTTCTGGCGAACAGACTGGCATATGACCTGGGACTTCCGTGTAATGACATCAATTATATAGAGGCAATGACCCAAAAGAATGCCATGCATGAGGCTTTGAAAAAGGCAGGTATCAGGTATATACGAGGGAAGGTTGTGGCATCTTCGGATGAAGCAGTTTCTTTTTGCAGGGAAAACGGGTTTGAAAAGGCTGTGGTAAAACCTGTGCAGAGTGCAGGAAGCAGTGGTTTGTTTCTGTGTGATGACATCACTCAGGTATACGAGGCCGTATCAACACTATTAACCACGAAGGATTTTGTCGGAAAAACATTTGAAAAAGTAATGGTACAGGAGAGAATCTTTGGTATTGAATATATTGTAAATACTGTTTCGAGGGATGGAGAGCACAGGCTTAATTCAATGGCCAGATATGAAAAGATTAAGACCCGTAATGGACATTATATATATGACTATGCATACTATATAGATAAAATGGAGCCCGGATATGCAGAAATGGTGGAATATGCCTTTAAGGTAGCAGATGCCATTCATTATAAAAACGGCCCCATTCACGGCGAATATATGATAGATGAAAAAGGTCCTGTCCTTATAGAAGTTAACTGCAGGCCTATGGGTGGATCCCAACCGGCAGAATACATGGATCTGATCACAGGACAGCATGAGACGGATTCCGTTCTGGATGCACTTCTTGATCCGGTAAAGTTTAAGGCTGATTGTGAAAAGCCATACAGGCTTCGCAGGGTGGGGGCTTTTAAATTTATAATCGTAAAGGAAGATATCGATGCAGAGGACAGTCCCGTCAGGGAAGTAGCCAGACAACTGTCCAGCACATATATGATAAGCGGAGCAGATCCCGAGACTCCTAAATATTATCATCAGACTATAGATCTGGACTCTAACGGCGGTGTCATATTTATGGTTAATAAGGATAAAAAGCTTTTAAATGAAGAGCTTGAGCTTATAAGGTGTGTAGAGCAGAGGTTTTTTCAATTTCTTATTAATGATGGCACTTCAAGAAGGATAATTCCCAAAACTGATTCTTACGACGAGGAGCCGGAGGATATTATAGACAGCTGTAAATGTCATGGATCAATTCTTGTGGCAGCAGATGAAAAAAGAGAGCTTGAAGGCTGCCAGTGTGTTACAAAGGATATATTGAAGGAAGCTCGAAGAGGATTTGACAATGTGATCATTATGTACAAAAATTCTCTGACCGGATTAAGTGAATCAGCTTGTCTTAGGCTCATATTTGATACAATGGAGCTTGTCAGAGAAGGCGGAAGGGTAATTGTACCCCAAGGCACCTACGATTTTATTTCTTATAAACGACAGGGAATGGAAGAACTGATGAATATAAAAGGGTTCATGGTTGAGCCGCCTAGAAAAGAGAGTGCCGGAAAAGTGATAGGAACCCGCGTAAAAATCGGGGGGTACGGAGTCACTGCTTTATAGTAGAGAGGGAAAGATGAAAGAGATTGTTAATACTATAACAGAATCGAATTTACCGGAGATAATGAGCTGGCTGAAAAAGGTATTAGGAGAGAATAAGGTTAATCCCAAAGAGTTTGGGTTTGCGGAGCTTATGGTGGAGGAAATTTTTGAACAATTAAAATATAAAAACCGGAATCGGGAAGATTTTTCTGCACTGATCAAGGTAAGAAAACGGTTCAATGAAATAAGCATCGAGATGGAAGGAGTGGGGGAGAAGGCACTGTCTCTTGGACTCTTTTACGAATTATCGCCGGAGGATGAAGAATACGCCGGTCTTGATATTTTAAACGCCTATAAAAAGCAGTTGCGTTTATACAGAAAAAGAAATATAAATATTGTCATCATCAAACTGCATGAGTCAGAAAAGACACGTACTATCCGGACTGTGATCGGACTGTTCAATGGTATTGTTATAGGTCTTTTATTAAATCATTTTATAGCGGATACTTCCAAAATCACATGGGTAGAGCATAATATCTTAAATTCTGTACAGACTATGTTTTTAAATGTTTTGATCCTGGTGGCGGCTCCGCAGATTTTTTTCTCCATATTATCAGGGATTATGAATATTTCATCATCGTCCTCATTCAGCCGCATAGGTTCAAAGCTTCTGGCTTTCTCACTGCCTAAATTGGGGTTTTATATCATCCTGGGACTTCTGATAGGAAATCAGATAGGCGGTATTGCGAATATTCCTAATTTTACCGATGTGGAAGAAATTATTGTTTCCAGTGATTATTTGATACGTGATATGATAGTGGGTATCATTCCGGAGAATATTATCGTACCCTTTGGCTCAAATAATGTTTTACAGATGTTATTTATAGCCTGCGTTTCAGGAGTTGTATTATCCCGAGCAGGAAGCTGGGCAAATTGGGCAAGGGATGGAATTGAATTTTTTAATCATTTTCTTTCGGAACTTATGGATATGATCCTGCCCTTTATTCCGTTGGCGGTCACGGTTTCCATGACCAGACTTATGCTCCACACAGGGATCTCAACTATCTTTAATTATGGAAAGATCATACTGGCATCGGCGATCGGATTGCCGATATGCATTTTGCTATCAGGTCTTATGGTGGGGATTATCTGCAGGCTTTCACCTGTTGTTTATATTAAAAAGCTGATTAAATTTATTCCCCTGCCGTTTTCTCTTAGTAATTCAACAGCCTGTATGCCTTCTGTTATGTCTTTTTGCCATAAAGAATTGGGTATGGATGAGAAAAAGGTCGGGTTTTCGATCCCTTTGGGAATGCAGATGAATATGGACGGAACCGGGTATTATGTTGCAATTATTTCGATGGTGCTGGCACATACATTTGGAATCTCCTTTGATGTGAATGTATGTATCAGTTTCTTTTTGGCACAGTTTTTGACCAGCTTTACGGGTATGGGCCTGATCGCCATGCCATCCATCTACTTATCCTTTGGTATCCCGGAATTTGCGATAACGATGGTTATCGGTATTGAGCCGATCCTGGATATGTTTGGTACTGCACAAAGTGTTGCCGGTAATATATTATCGTCCTTCCTTGTCTGTCATAAGGAAAAATCAATCGACAAGGAGGTCTATACGTATCTGGAATGAGTAAAGTATTTCACATGGTGGCAATGGAGAAGGTTCATAAATCACAGAGAGGAAGAAAATCATGGTAAAGCAGATCATTCGGCATAAGATAGATCATTTCCCGGGAGAGTTGATATGAGAAGGAGAGAAGAAGCACTTTTCTACGGGCTTTCGTTTCCGGATACTTATCAGGATGCGCCGTTTAATGATACAAACTGGCAATTAGTCAGATACAAGGGAAATAAGAAGGCATTTCTATGGACATATGAGAAGGATGGATTTATCAACCTTAATGTAAAGGTTGATCCGGACAAGGCTTTATTCTGGAGAGATATTTATAAGTCAGTCATACCGGGATATCACCAGAACAAGGAGCACTGGAATACGATAATCCTTGACGGAAGCATACCGGATAAGGATATTAAGGTGATGATCGCCGAGAGCTATGATCTGGTATCGGACAGTCCGGCGAAGAGGATATATGAGGCTGTAAAGAAGATCCCTTATGGGCATGTGGCAACCTATGGGCAGGTTGCAGAAATGGCAGGGGACAGAAAGATGGCAAGAGCGGTTGGAAATGCCCTGCACAAGAATCCGGATCCGGAGAATATTCCTTGTTATCGTGTGGTGAATGCAAAGGGTGAACTTGCAAGAGAGTTCGCATTCGGTGGCACATTGAAGCAGGGAGAGATGCTAGGAGCCGAAGGTGTGGAAGTGATTGAGGGAAGAGTGGATCTTGAGAAGTACCGGATGCGAGTAAATTAGGGGGAGGGGGTTAAAATCTATCCTTTTCGGCCAAGAAGAACTTTAAGAGCTATGTTCTTCCTGGTGTTGCATTGAAGAAGAAGCAGGCCTCATTTCCGGTAGGTAAGGTAAATCGTCTTCAGCTTTATCCAATGAGCTTTAAAGAATTTGTCATTGCAAATGATAGGATGGATTTAATAGAAGTTTTTGACGAATGGCCAACTGATCGTGAGATACCTAAAATATATAAGGAACCGATGGAAGAGTTGCTTAAAGCATATTATATAAATCAAAAAGATAACCCACCACCTTCAGGTGGTGGGTTATCTATATGTTATTAAGTGGGTAAGAAAATCTTACTAAAGGAAGTCAGGAAGAGGAGAGAGTTTTGATGATAGAGGTTATAGAGGAATATGAAGGGATTCAAATAGAGACAATAGCAGAGCTTTTAAGGATTTTGAAAGGATAAACAATTTAAGATAGCCAACATATTTTTTAAAGACACCCCAAGCTAAAATGCTGGGGCGTTTTTTTACGCAATTTTGACATAGTAGAGGTATTTGATTTTACTTAGGATTGCTACCATGCTTTCAAGGGAGGTGGCTAAATGAAGAAACTATGGAATGTGATAAATCAGTTAAGGACCGGGAAATCAATGAAGAATAGGATATATTTGATGTTGCTGATTTTGATAAATATCATAATTGGCGGGGCAATATGGCTATTGATTGGAAGATTATTGCTTCCGGGAATAGAATGGCTGATTTGCTTTATGGGGTATCCTGCAGTGTTTATAGGTTTTTTCGGAGGAGTGCTGTATTTGTATAATCATGAATTTGCGTGATTT
>JAILBX010000069.1 GCA_024680675.1 Lachnospiraceae bacterium
CATCTGATAGTTTTCTGGAATATCCTTTTCCGTAAATGATGACAGATCATATGCTTCCCCGATGCTTCTGAAATAGAGCCATATTTTATCTTCCTTTTTCTGGAGCAGCATATTCAGGAGATCACGACTCTTTATATGACCTTTGATATAGATGGCCATTTCCTCTGCGATCAGTCCTATTTTCACAGAAAGTCTTTTCGAAACCCCATTCTCCTCACAAAAAGCCTCTGCCTTTTTGGAAATATAGACGGCACTTTTTTCATATTCATCTATCGCCAGATCAAGTATTTTGACACCGGCTTCTTCCTTCTCCAAAAGAAGAAAGCTTCTATAGCGGTCAGGATTCTTTTTACACAGCGTGACATTGATACATATAATGGAGCAAAACAGTAAAATCGCATCTACAGGATAGGTCATCCACAGTCCCGTGAGACCAAAAAGACGGCTTAACACAAGCCCTATGATAACAATACCCACAAAACCGTCGAAGAGACTGATATAAACTGAATACCAGGTGATCCCGAGTATTGAGGTATAATTCATAAAAATTATGCAGACCGATCTAAAGAGGAAGCAGATTCCAACGATTCTAAGAGCCGGATATGCAACCGATATTATCTCCGGACTTGTGGCCTTATACATGGTCGTAATAATACCCGGGAACAATTCCAAAAAGAGGACAAAGACCGCCGAAGATATCCATACGATACGAAGAGTTTTTTTGAGGATGTATCCAGTTCCCTGATAATCGTGCTGGGTACGAAGCAGTGCGATAAAGGGGCGGATCGTATCTGAAGCTCCGACAACAATGATGGATATAATTGATACTGTCTGCATACAGAGAGACATGGAAACAAGTGCACAGCTTCCTCCGAGAGTTATTGCCAGCCAGTTGCAAAAGGCGTATTTAATGGTAAAGCTTATCTGCGAAAGAGAATTGGCAATACCGTCCTTAAAGATCATTTTCAGGCAGGAAAAATCTTTTGGAGAAAGAGGACTAAGCGGAAGATCATAGTACTTTTTTAATATCAGTAGCAAAAGCCCCGCAAGAGTATATGAAGTCAGGGTTGCAAGGGCAGCTCCGGAAACGCCTGTATGGAAAAGGCGAATATATACATAGTCAAGGAGAAGATTCAAAATATTTGCGAAAACATTGAGTCCCATCGACAGCTTTGGACTGCCGGCGGCGGTAAGAAAGTACAGTATGACCGAGACAGTAATAAGCACAGGCATTGAGAAGAGAAGTATGTGGATATAGGAAAGGAGCTCTTCCCCAAGGATCAGTCCGGGGCAAAGAAGGTTACCGATTTTCCGGGTGAACAGGTGACCTAGCAGCAGTAAAATAAGCCCTGTCACCACTGCCGTGATAAGGCAGACTGTATACACTTTAGCCGCCCCTTGAAGATCGCTCTTTCCGCGCCTTTCGGTGTAAATCTCTACTCCTCCCACGGAGATCATCAGATATACCGCTGCCATCAGGGTCATGAGCGGCATGCATACGTTTACGATGGACAGTGCCCTTGTGTCCAGCAGATTGGAAACCACGATGCTGTCCACAAACTCACTCAAAGACAGAGCTGCGGCGGCTATCAGTGATGGGAAAAAGAACTGTCTGTATTTTCGTGTGAGGAGTATTTTTTTAATTCTGATATCTGTCAGTTCATTTGGCATTTTATGTGCTATATTCATGACAATCCCTGCAAATCGGAAATATTCTTATTATGCTCAGCTTCATGGTAAAAGTGCTGAGATAAGTGTAAAAGAATTATATCACATTTTTTTGGGGGCTCAAAAGGTCATAAAAATCTGAGAAGCATTTTCTTCAAAGATGCACAAATTATTTAGCCTTTTCATAAAGCTGTTCCAAAAGCTCATAGCTCACAGACTTGATCTCATTGTATACAACCTCACCCTTCCTGTTGAGCACAATGGTCTGGGGCAGGGTAGTGGATCCGTTCACTATACCAAAGATCTCTTCATCCTCATTATCTATTGTAACCGGAACATCTATACCCTTTTCCTTAACAAATTCCCCCACATCCTGAGCAACAAAGTTGGGATGGACCGCTATCATTGCCACATCTCCCTCATGCTCATGGTAAAATCTGGCAAAATAAGGCAGCTCCTGAACACAGGGACCGCAATAGGTGGCCCAAAGGTTAATTATCGTAACCTTACCTCTGTTTTCAGAAAGTGTAAAAGTGCTGCCGTCAAGACATTCTGCGCTAAAGTCCTGAAGCTGCTCACCGGGCTCATAGCCTATTGGAGCCTGACTCTCATAAAGCCCTGGATCATCTGCTTCTTCGCTTTCCATAGCTTCGCTCTCATTTACTGTTTCAGACGACTCATTTACCGAAGTATTCTCAGGCGAAGACACCTCTGCCTTTGGAGCGCTTGCGCTTTTTTTCTCCTTAACCGCAGGATCCAGGAAATTGAACCATACAAGTGCAAAGCACAATACCAAAATGGCCACGGTCCAGGCGGTCTTTCCAACCTTCTTACGTATCCTTTCTGAGTTTTCATTGTCGTCAGAGCAGCCCTTTTCAGGTGCGATAACAGTAAACTTGCCGGCTTTAAAGGAAATAGCCCCCTGGGGACAGGTCGCCATACAGTGGGCACAATGTATACACTCATGATCCCCGACATGCCTTACGTCCATCTGGCACTTCCTCACACAGGTGCCGCAGCCGTTACATCTTCCAAGATCCACCTTAACCCCTATAACAGCCAGTCTGCTGAACATACCATAAATTGCTCCCAGGGGACAGAGAAAACGGCAGAAGGACCGGTAACAGAAGATACATGCCAAACCTATGATCAGCATTATCACAAATTTTCTTGTAAATAAAATGCCAAGCATGCCGAAAAAGCGGCTGTTTGCAGGATTCGAAAGAAGTCCCATTGCTCCCTCAAAGGTACCGGCGGGACATATATACTTACAAAAGCCGGGAATGGCTATGCTGTGCCTGAGTCCGTACCACATTGGTACAGCCACCACAAAAACGGCAAGGATTATATACTTCAGATAAGAAAGAGCCCTTGTATACCTGCTTTTTTTAAGCTTTGGAGTAGGGATCTTATGAAGCAGCTCCTGAATAAAGCCCAAGGGACAGATCCAGCCGCAGATGCTTCTTCCGGCTATCAGGCCGTACAGCATTAGGATACCAAACATATAAAAGCCTATATGCTGGTTTGAGGAGGCAAGCGCTGCCTGAAGGGAACCTAAGGGGCAGGCCCCCACTGCTCCGGGGCATGAGTAACAGTTAAAGCCCGGAACACAAACTGCCTTTGCCTTTCCAGTATATATTGAACCCTGAACAAAGCCCTTTACATGGGCGTTGTAAAGCAGGGCACTGTATAATTGGATAAGTCGTCTTTTTGAGGGACGGTGGTCATTCCACCAGGATACTACAGCATTCATATTTTTTCTCCAATCTATCCGGCCGTCAACCAAGACCGATACACTCAGTACATACCTTAACGGCTTTAACCAAAACGTCATTCATACTTCCGTTAAATACGCCAATGACAATAAACAAAAGAGCTGCTGCTAAAAAAACCATACGTATTTCTTTAAGATGGCTGATCTCGGGCATAGCCCCTTTAACCTGTGGGAGCTTCTTTACTGCCTCAGGATCCACACCCTTCTCCTTTTCCTCCTTCATACGCAGGGCAGCTGCTTCCCTCTCTCTTTCCATGCTCTTTTCAATAAGTCGGGTGGAGATCATAAGGAAGCCTAAAGCCAGGACTATCCAGGGTAATATATGGGCAACAAGTCCCCCTATGACCCTCTCAAGGCCCGCAGCATCGGTTTCCGCAAAATGGGAGGGATTTATGACATATAAAAATATGGGGATCATGCAGATAAAAAAAGCCAGCCAGCGGCCCTTCAAAAGCTTATTCTGAAGGCTTCTTTCCTTCTTCATATCTTCAGAGGGCAAAAGGATACGGGAGCAGGTCAGATCCCTTGCATATTCCTCATCCTTAACCCCCTTTTCGACATCCTCATCCCGTATTTTAAAAACCCATCCGGCAATGGAGATGGCAAAGCCAAGGAGCATTACTCCGGCTCCCGGGGCAGCGGCAAAAAAAGCACTTTCCCTGGTATATATATCAGCAGATGGATCCTCAGCCCTCCTGGCCGAGCCATCCCTGTAAATTCCTATGGCAGCAGTCGAAAGCATGATGACCGTCAAAATACATACTAAGGACTGAACTAATAAAAATATCTGAGCTTTTTTCATAAGCCTACCCCCTTATGATCAAAAAATAAACATAAACAACCA
>JAILBX010000109.1 GCA_024680675.1 Lachnospiraceae bacterium
GGCTTCTGATTTCCGTCACGTTGTTGATGTGGATCTTATAGGACCCTTTATTGTTTCAAAGGCAGTTATCCCTTCAATGATCAAAAGAGGAGGCGGAAAGATAATAAACGTATGCTCCATGATGTCAGAGCTTGGAAGAGAAACAGTATCGGCTTATGCGGCTGCAAAGGGTGGCCTTAAGATGCTGACAAAGAATATTGCCTCTGAATACGGTGAATATAATATTCAGTGTAACGGTATAGGACCGGGTTATATCGCAACAGAGCAGACAGCTCCCCTCAGGGAGATCCAGCCTGATGGTTCAAGACATCCCTTTGACAGATTTATAATTTCAAAGACTCCCGCAGCCCGCTGGGGTGAGTCCGAGGATCTTGCAGGACCTGCCGTATTCCTTGCCAGCAAGGCCAGTGATTTTGTAAACGGTCATATCCTGTATGTTGACGGCGGAATACTTGCTTACATTGGAAAACAGCCATAATAAGAGAATAAAAATCGGAGGTAATTTAAAAATGAAAGCTTTTATGGATAAAGACTTTCTTCTTGATACTGAAACAGCAAAAAGGTTATATCAAAATCATGCGGATATGACAAAGATACCTATTCTTGACTATCATTGTCATATAAATCCCCAGGAAATATATGAAGACAGGCAGTTTGAAAATATTGCCCAGGTATGGCTGGGAGGAGATCACTATAAGTGGCGTCAGATGCGTACAAACGGAGTAGATGAAAAGTATATTACGGGAGATGCCAGTGACAGGGAAAAATTTCAGAAGTGGGCAGAGACTCTGCCTAAGCTTATAGGAAATCCTCTTTATCACTGGTCTCATCTTGAGCTTCGTTATTATTTCGGGTATGAGGGAAATCTTAACGGAGATACTGCTGAAGAGGTTTGGGAGCTTTGCAATAAAAAGCTTCAGAGCAAGGACTTTACTGTAAGAAATCTTATCAGAAAGTCTAATGTAAAGCTTATATGTACCACAGACGATCCCATAGACAGCCTCGAATGGCATGAAAAGATAAAGGCTGACTCAAGCTTTGAAGTCAAGGTACTTCCCGCCTGGAGACCCGATAAGGTAAATAATGTGGAGAAGCCGGAATTTAAGGACTATATCGGCAAGCTTTCCGATGTGTCGGGAATTGATATAAAGGATATGGATTCTCTTAAAAAAGCAGTGCTTAAGCGTATGGAATTCTTTAAGGAGCATGGCTGTCTTGTAAGTGACCATGCCCTTGAGTATGTTATGTTTAATCCCGCAGATGAGGGAGAGCTGAATGAAATACTTAAGAAGGCTCTTTCCGGCGGAAAGATAAGCAAGGAGGAAGAACTTAAGTATAAGACAGCTATGATGCTCTTCCTTGCCCGTGAGTACAATAAGATCGGATGGGTAATGCAGCTTCATTACGGCTGTAAGAGAGATAACAATAAATTTATGTATGATAAGCTTGGTCCCGATACAGGCTTTGACTGCATTAACAATTACGCTCCTTCATCTGAACTGGCAGACTTCTTAAATGCTCTGTCTGCTACAAATGAGGTTCCAAAGACCATAATCTATTCCCTTAATCCAAATGATGATCAGGCAATAGGAACTGTTATCGGATGCTTCCAGGGTGGTGGAGTAAGGAACAGGATACAGCAGGGCTCTGCATGGTGGTTCAATGATCATTACGTTGGTATGACAAATCAGATGAAGTCCCTTGCAAATCTGTCAGCTTTGGGTAATTTTGTGGGAATGCTTACTGATTCAAGATCCTTCTTGTCATATACAAGGCATGATTATTTCAGAAGGATACTTTGCCAGCTTATTGGCGGATGGGTAGAAAACGGAGAGTACCCGGATGATGAAAAGCTTCTCAAGGAGATCATCAGAGGTATTTCCTTTAATAACTCGGTGGATTATTTTGGATTTGATCTTGAGAAGGTATAAAAAACGATAGGATATCTTATAGAGTCTGCAGCCCTGAAAAAGAGGGCTTGCAGGCTCTGTTTGTTTTAAAAAAACTACCATAAAAAAAAGTAATGTGGTAGTATAGGTATATGAAAAGAAAAAGATTAAGTGACGACTTTAAAGCTCATATTAAAAAACTTATAAGTGATCCTAAGATAAGGAAGATGGATAGATATACCCAGCATGGTTCTGTATCAACCTTCAGGCATTGTTACCGGGTGGCAAAGAAAAGCTATGATATGTCAAGGTGGCTGAATTTAAAGGTAAATACCGGAGAAATGTTAAAGGGCGCCATGCTTCATGATTACTTTTTGTATGACTGGCATAACAGGGGGGATAAGCTTCATGGCTACCATCATCCCCATGTCGCCCTGAAAAATGCTCTTAAGGATTTTTCCCTTACAAATAAGGAACAGAATATTATAAAAAGTCATATGTGGCCTCTGACCATAACTCATATACCAAGGTCAAGGGAGGCTATTTTGGTCTGCATAGCAGATAAAATATGTTCAATTGAGGAAACCCTAAAAAAATAATATATAAAAAAGGAGGAATGTCATGAGTGATTCAAAGGTAACCGTGGATTGCTTAGAGAAGGGTCCCATAACGGATGAACTTCTTGAAAAAATGAATGCTTATTGGAGGGCAGCAAATTATCTGTCAGCAGGTCAGTTATATCTGCTGGATAATCCTCTTATGAGAAGGCCTTTACAATTAAGCGACGTAAAGAAGAAAATAGTGGGACATTGGGGTACCGTACCCGGACAGAACTTTGTTTTTGTACATTTAAACAGAGCGATAAAGAGGTATGACCTTAATCTGATACTTCTTTCAGGACCCGGACATGGCGGCAACTTCTATATAGCCAATGACTGGTTAGACGGAAGCTATTCGGAGATATATCCCAATATTTCTGAAGATGAGGCAGGAATGCAGAAGATGTTCAAGCAGTTCTCATTTCCCGGTGGAATGCCTTCACACTGCGCACCGGAAACCCCCGGTTCAATAAATGAAGGTGGAGAGCTTGGATATTCAATAGCTCATGCTTTTGGAGCTGTATTTGATAATCCTGATCTTATAGCTGCTGTAACAGTAGGCGACGGAGAGGCAGAAACCGGTCCTCTTGCCACCTCATGGCAGAGTAATAAGTTTTTAAATCCCATATCTGACGGAGCGGTATTACCAATACTTCATCTGAATGGGTATAAGATAGCAAATCCCACTCTTTTCGCCCGTATGTCCCATGAAGAGATAGTTAATTTCTTCCATGGCTGCGGATGGGAGCCCTACTTTGTGGAGGGCAATGATCCCATGACCATGCACAGGCTTATGGCTGAGGCTATGGATAAGGTGGTAGAAGAAATAAAGGCAATTCAGAAAAAGGCAAGGGATAATAATGATCCCACAAGACCCGTATGGCCCATGATAGTACTTCGTACTCCCAAGGGATGGACCGGACCTAAGGTTGTTGACGGAAAGAAGATCGAGGATAACTTCCTGGCTCACCAGGTACCAATAATGATGGATAAACCGGATGAGCATCTGGAAATTCTTAAGGAATGGCTTGAAAGCTATCATCCTGAGGAGCTTTTTGATGAAAAGGGAGCTTTGATACCGGAGCTTAAG
>JAILBX010000141.1 GCA_024680675.1 Lachnospiraceae bacterium
ATTATCTTATCAAAAAAATACAGCTTATCCTTTAAGGCCTCAAGCTTCCTTCTCTGGGTTATGGTATAGCCATCTGAAATGATCCCCATTTTAGCCCCCATATCCTTTAATCTGTTAAGGGCAGGTATAACGTCGGGAAAGAAATCTATATCCGGTTTATGCTCCCTGTAAACTCTTACAAGCTCCAGGATAAGCTCCTTATCATAGTCTATCTTTAACTCCTCTAAATACCTGTTAAAGACATAGCCGGAGTCCTCTTCATAAAGCTCATAAAGTCTTTTATCTCCTCCTGAGCTTATCTTGAATTTATCTCTTAAATATTTACCCACGGCTCTGTATCCGCTTCTTATATACTGATCCTCGGATATCAGGGTATCGTCAAGATCAAAGAGTATCACCCTTCTCATATAAGCTCCCCGTCACTTCTCTTTAGAACCTTAAGCTCCTCATCCAGGACAATACTGCTGTCAAACCTTAAAAAGGTAAGATCGCTTTTATAGTTTTCATTGTAGCTAAGCTTTTCACCCCTAAGGAGTCTGTAGAGGTTTTCACAGGAGTCTGCTCCCGCCTCTATGGACATAGGGGCGCCTCCTCCGAATCTGGGGTTGATCTCAATATACTCGACCCCTCTCTTTGTCTTCCTGCACTGGACTGTAATATGGCCTATGGGCTTTAAGGTCTCCATAAGCCTTTTAACATCAGACAGGATCTCCTCATCCTTAACTATTTTTCCCTTTGCTATCTCACCGCTTCTTGTTGCCAGTCTTAATCTCGCAACAGCGGTGATGAGCCTTGAATCAAAATCCAGAAAAACGTCTATGGTATATTCCTCACCCTCCATATAATCCTGGATCATAGGCTCCTTTACCATATTTAATACCGCTTTAAGATCTTCCCTCTTATCAACCTTATAGGTATCTATGCTTGAGCTTCCGTCCACAGGCTTTATGAATAAGGGGTAGCTTTCTTTATTATTTTCTATTTCCTCCATTGAATACAGATGAGGAACCTTAAAGCCCTTGTCCTCCATAAATCTCTGGGTATTTATCTTATTTCTGCAGATATTTATAACAGGCAGCTCCGATACTAAAAGACGGGCCCTTGTCCTCTCCTCTATCTCCCTCTTATTTTCCGCTAAGATAATAAGCTCTGTATCAATAGTTGGAACAATAAGATCTATCTCATTTTCAAGACAGGTCTCTATAACTGCCTCTATATATTTTCCTGAATCTATCCTTGGAAAGATCACCTTTTTATCCGCGAAGTAAAGAGCAGGCGCCAATTCGCTGGCATCTCCTGCTACTATCATGCCATCTATTTTAAGCCTGTCCCTTGCAGCCTTAAAACAATTTACCAGCTCAACTCTTCTTCCTACACTTAAGATTAAAATATTTATCATATTCCCTGCCCCCGGTTTTCTTTTTCTTTATTCCCCATCCTTATCTTCCTTATCCTTACTGCCCCTGAAAAAGTCCATTGTAGCCGCCCCCTCAGGGCTTATTCCTTCTCTTTTTACCACATTTTTTACAGTCATAAAAATTATCCTTACATCCATAAAAAAGGAATACTTTTCCGTATATTCCACATCATATTCAAACTTATCCTCCCAGCTTAGGCTGTTCCTTCCGTTTACCTGGGCTAAACCTGTAAGTCCCGGTCTCACATCATGCCTGTGACTCTGCCTTTCGTTATAAAGGGGAAGATACTGCACCAGCAAGGGTCTTGGACCTACTATGGACATATCTCCCTTAAGGATTGAAAAAAGCTCCGGCAGCTCATCAAGACTTGTGGATCTAAGCTTCTTTCCAAAGGAGGTAAGTCTGACCTCATCGGGCAAAAGCTCTCCCTTTTCATCCCTTTCATCAGTCATGGATCTGAACTTATACATTGGAAATATCTTACCCTTTAATCCCGGCCTGTCCTGATGAAATAAAACAGGGCTTCCAAGCTTTGTCCTTACAAGAATTGCCAATATTATGTAAACCGGTGATAATATAACTATTGCAATAAATGACAGTAAAATATCAAAAAATCTCTTAAAGAATTTTCTGTATAACATCTTCTTAAACCTTTTCCTCTGAACTATCTTTTGCCTTCTCTTCCAAAGGCTCTTTTTCTCCCAAAGGCTTCTCCTTTGCTCCTTCTTCCAAAGCCTTTTCTTCCTTAAACTCCTTTTCCTCCATAGTCCCTTCCTCAAGCAGGGCTCCCCTGTGATTTACATATGCAAAAAGCATTAAAAACATAAGGGAAAAGGGAGCAACTATTATATAATTCTCCATAAAGGCAGTAAAAAGCATTCCAAATATACCTGCCATTGCAGTCTTTGCCGCTACATCCCTTGAAACCGTCTCTCTTAAGGAAAAAAGTCTCTTAAGAATAAAGCAAAGGACTATAAGAAATACCACCAGCCCATGAACAATCAATATATCAAGAAGACCTGAATGAACCTCAAAGAGACCTTCCATCCACTCAAGCTTCATAACATAG
Source organism: Lachnospiraceae bacterium (assembly GCA_024680675.1). Lineage (GTDB taxonomy): Bacteria > Bacillota > Clostridia > Lachnospirales > Lachnospiraceae > UBA2868. Next base: position 2,488 of record JAILBX010000141.1, read on the forward strand.
GAGGAGCCTATTCCGGTAAAGGGCTTCTTTAGGTATTCCTCCCAAAGCTCAGCCCAGATCTCCTCTCTTCCGGATATTATATCCTTATAAAATATCCTAAGGGAAAAGACCTCCTTCATTCTTCCAAGCCAGACATAAAAGGCAGAGAAAACAACCGATCCCAGAGTTCCAAGGAGGCAGAGCATGCCATATATTATCTTATTCCTCCATAGCTTCTTTGGAAGAAGATAGATGAAGCTAAAGGTTATAAGGCCCACAAGAGCACATCTTGACCTATACCAGGATATGATATTAAAGGCCAGGGCAAAGAGAAAGACCTCAATAAGTCTTAAAGCTATATAGGCCTTTCCCTTCTTCATTTTACTGAAGATATATTCTAAAAGGAATATAAGAAAGCAGAAGCCTGTTATCAGTACAAGTCCTCCATAGTTGGTATTATAGCCCTTAAAATACCCCTTAACGTCCACTGTCCAGTAGAGGAAAAAGAAGGCTGTATAGCCTGCGCTTATAAGAGTCTCCTTCTCATTAAAGCATACCTTGTTTGCAAGATAAAGGATCAGTAAAAAATCAAAGATGGTAAGTATGGCTCCTTTATTTGAGCCAATGGCAAAAAGATGGATAAGGGCAATGAGATCCCCAAAGGCCATAAGATAAAAGGCCGGATCCTTTAACATGTATTTTATATCCACATAACAAAAAAGACTTATTATAAGAAATACTGCCGCTATAAGAGTTCCGTAGGGAGCAGTTAAGGAATACCAGCTGAAAAAATGAAAATATAGGGTGGTCAGAATAAAAACCCCCAGAAAAAGAGACAGATTACCCATCCGTCTTCTTTTATCAGATATAAGCTTATTGTAAGTAACTGCTTCCATCATCTTTAATTCCCCTGTCTTTTGAACCTGCCTGTAATGACCTCTAAAATCTTCTTAAACTCCCCAAGATAGCAAAAAAGGAGTATAAGCACTGTCATTCCCGATACAATATACATAAAGGGTAACTCCCTTATCATAACCACAGCCTCTGTAACCAGTAATAAATATGCCAGATGATCCTTTAAGCTGCTATGTTTTATGACCACATGCTTTTTAACTATAAATAATGACATGGCAAACATAGTGTAATAAGAGATACCGGTGGCTATTGCTGCCCCCATGGCCGAATATTTCGGAATAAGCAAAAGGTTTAAAAGGATATTTATAAAGGCCCCTAAAAAGGTGGATATACCCATGGCCTTAGAATCCTTATGGGCAAGACAGATAGATCCGATAAAGCCGGTTAAAGCACCGAATACCACCGATATAAGAAGGGGCGGCACAAATCTCCAGGCTTCGAAAAAGTCCTTTTGAAGCATAAAGCCTGCTATAGCTCTTACAAAAAGTATGAGAAGAGAGCATCCTATGACCATAAAGGCCTGATAGCTTTTAAACATGCCTGAAAAAAAATCTCCGCTCTCATCCTCCTTATAGCTCTTGGTAGCTGACATCTGCCAGCTTTGGGCAAATATCCTTTGAAAGACCGTGAGTATGGCGGGTATCTTATAGGCCACTCCGTAAACTCCGTTTACTGATACTCCGCATAGCAGGG
>JAILBX010000203.1 GCA_024680675.1 Lachnospiraceae bacterium
CATTTCCCTTTGTTATCTTAAAAATCATCTTTACCTCAGGTCATCCCATGCTTAAAGTCTCTTTTTTTCACTATATTCTAACACGAACCTTTTTCTTTGACAAATCCCTTAATGCTTTGTACAATATCATAGTCAGAGGCAAAGTTGTTTTTTGCCCCTATCCAGGATGTTTTGTAATATAAAACCTGACGATTATCAGATAATAAGCAATAAGAAAAGGAATGAAAATATGAACAAGGTACTACTCTTTTATCCTCCCGGACTTATGTTCCAAAGGGGAGAGGACAGATGTCAACAGAACATAGACGAGGGCTCTGCCCAATCTATGCGCGCCTGTAATGATCTTGGCTATGCTGCAGCCATCCTTTTGGAAAAAGGCTATGAGGTAAAGCTTAGGGACTATCAGACAGAAAAAGTCGGCATGGATGAGCTTCACGCGGATTTTTCTAAATTTAAGCCCGATCTCATTATGATGAGCATAACCAATACCACCATATTTGACGATTTAAAGCTCATTAATGAACTAAAAGAGAAGTATGATCCTGTAGTGGTGCTTAAGGGTGCCCTTTTCTATGATCCGGAACAGGCCATGCTTGATATGCTGGATCTTTCACATGTAGATTACATGATAGGTGGAGAGACCGATTTTGCTATCGGCGGTATTGCCGATTATGCTTTAAAAGGAGAAGGCAGGATCGATGATGTCCTTTCCATCCTTTACAAAAATCCTCAGGGAGGCTTTAATTTCACAAAATTCCATGAATGGGGTCAGGATCTTGATAACATGCCCTTCCCTGCCAGAGAATTAATGAAAAACGAGCTTTACACCAGACCAGATACCGACGAGCCTATGGCAACTATACAGACTGCAAGAGGCTGTCCTTCTAACTGTGTATTCTGTCTGACTCCGGAAATATCCGGCAAATGTGTCCGTTTCAGATCTCCCGAAAATGTTCTTGCCGAAATGACTGAATGCTACAATGTTCATGGAATAAGAAATTTCTTTTTTAAAGCGGATACTTTTACAATAAACGCCGAATGGGTAAAAAAGATGTGTACTCTTATCATAGAGTCACCACTATACGGAAAGATCGAGTTCACTGCCAACTCCAGAGTACGCCCCCTGAAAAAGGAAACTCTTGAGCTTATGAAAAAAGCCGGCTGCTTCCTTGTGGCCTTTGGTTTTGAATCAGGTTCCGATGAGATACTCAGACAAATGAAAAAAGGTACCACTGTAGCCGAAAATCTTCAAGCTGCAAGGTGGTGTCATGAGGTCGGCCTGAAATTCTGGGGCTTCTTTGTTATAGGCTTTCCCTGGGAAAAGAAATCTCATATCCTGGAAACAAAAAAGCTTATAATGAAGGCTGATCCTGACTTTATTGAGATCACTGTGGCCCTCCCCTTTTATGGCACTCCTCTCTATGAGACCTGTAAGGAAAATGATCTCCTGGCTGAATCACCTCTGGGATCCGACTTCTTCCATTCAAGTATGAAGGGAACCATGTACTTAAGCCTGGATGAGGTTATGAAGCTAAGAAAGAATATTCTTCTTTCCTTCTATCTTCGTCCGAAATACATATTAAAAAAGATGGGACAGTGTGTTAATCAACCAAAGGTATTTTTAAACTATGTTAAGTACGGAATAAAGCTGGTTGTTAACCTTATGAAGAGATGACAAAGGAAAATACACAGATAGACAATTTAACCTGGTTTATAAAGGGACTCCGTGATGGAGTCCCTATTTCGCTTGGATATCTTGCTGTGGCCTTTTCCCTTGGTATAGCAGCCAGGAACGCCGGCCTATCAGCCTTTTCCGCCTCCATGGCAAGTGCCCTTTGTCTGGCCTCCGCCGGGGAATTTGGAGGCTTTACCCTTATTGCTGCCCAGGCAAGCTATCTGGAAATGGCTATAATGGAATTTGTTATTAATATGCGATATATGCTGATGTCAACAGTTTTAAGTCAGAAGCTTCCTCAAAACACCTCCACCTTTAAGCGGCTTCTTTTGGGTATGACCGTCACTGACGAGATCTTTGCCATATCCGTTTCAGTACCCAAAAAACTAAACCCCTTTTATTCCTACGGGGCTGTTGCCATAGCTGCCCCGGGATGGACCCTGGGAACTGCCCTGGGCGTCATCATGGGGAATCTTCTTCCGGCTAATGTTGTTTCAGCCTTGAGCGTAGGCTTATACGGGATGTTTCTTGCCATAATCATTCCACCCGCACGAAAAAACAGGGTTCTTCTGCTGATCATTTCCATTTCAATGATCTTAAGCGGACTTTTCACCTATATGCCTCTGCTTTCAAGCATAAATTCCGGTTTTCGAATAATAATACTGACTGTATGCATCTCTTTGGCTGCTGCTTTAATATTTCCTTTTAAGGAGAATGAAAATGAAGAATAATGTAGGAATATACATATTTATAATGTTTGCCGTTACATACCTGATAAGGGTCATTCCCCTGACTCTCATCAGAAAGGAAATAAAAAACAGAACTCTTAGATCCTTTCTCTTCTATGTCCCCTACGTTACACTTGCTGTAATGACCTTTCCTGCCATAATAAATGCCACCGATTCTCCTCTTGCAGGAGCCTTTGCTCTTGCAGCGGGAATTCTCTTTGCCTGGTTTGGAATGCCCCTTTTACCGGTATCTGTTCTTTCATGTATACTGGTGTTTATCCTTGAACTCTTTTTAAAATAGGCATTTCTGTACAGATTATCATCACATATATGACATTACTTTATATCTCGTTTATTATCCTTCTTATGTAGAGTATGCTTGAAGGAATTGCAGTTATTTCGTCAAAGCCCATTTTCACAAATTTTCTTATGGTTTCTTCATCTACCGAAAACTCACCGCAAATTCCTACGGGCAGCCCCTCCTTATGGGCACACTTGATAGTATGCTTCATAAGCTTCTTTACTGCCGGGTGCTCTCTGTCAAATAAAGTATCCGTACCTGAATTTTGTCTGTCAAGAGCCAGGCAATACTGGGTCAGATCATTTGTTCCCACACTTAAAAAATCCACCTCTCTTGCCAGTCTGTCGGCCGTCAGAGCTGCTGCCGGGGTTTCTATCATTATCCCCTGTTTTATTTCCGAGTACTCATATTTGTCCTTTTTAAGGGATAGTTTTACTGTTTCTATCATCCTCTTTATTTCACGGATCTCATCGACACTCACTATCATCGGATACAATATTCCTATATTACCGTAAACCGAAGCTCTGTAAATTGCTCTTAGCTGGGTGATGAAAAGCTCCGGTCTTGCAAGACTTAACCTGATCCCCCTGCATCCAAGAGCCGGATTTCTCTCCTTGGGAAGGTTCATATAATTCTTGGTCTTATCCACTCCCACATCACAGGTTCTTATGACCACAGGCTTTCCATCCATTTTTTCCGCCAGATTTTTATATACCTGAAACTGTTCCTCCTCCGTAGGAAATCTATCCATTTTAAGATATAGAAATTCGGTACGAAAGAGCCCTATGCCGGCTGCGTCGTTTGCCAAAACATTATCTATATCAGAATCATCATTTATGCATGCATAAAGTTTTATGGCTCTGCCGTCTCTTGTGACATCAGGCTTCCCCACCATCTCCTTTTGGAGCTTTTTATACTCCTCCTTCTCTCTGATACGTTCATTGTATATCTTAAGCCTGTCATCATCGGGATCGATTATTATCTCGCCGATATCCCCGTCAACTATGGCAAACTTTCCGTTAAAGCTTCGAAATATATTTGCCTTTATTACAGCAGGTATTCCCATAGAATGAGCAAGAATGGAAACATGGGAGTTCTTAGAGCCCTCCTTTATGACAATGCCAAGAAGTTTATCCCTTTCAAACTGGAATATATCACTGGGATTCAAATCCTCGGCAACCAAAACATAGGGTTCTTCCATTTCCATAACTGCAGGAGTCCCTCCCAGAAGAAGTTTTACTATCCTGGAGGCTATATCTCTTATGTCCGCAACACGGTCTGCAAGATAGGGGTCATCCATAAGTCTGAACTTGTCACAAAACTCATTTGCCGTTCTTACCACTGCCGATTCGGCATTTACCATATCCTTTTTTATATGCTCATGTACCAGCCTTTCAAATTCCTCATCCTTAACAAGCATTTTATGCGCTTCAAAAAGCTTGGCATTATTCTCACCAATCTCATTTGAAACCTTATCAAAGAGCTTATCCAGCTGCTCAACAGCCTTATCCCTGGCATCATTATATCTATTGATCTCACTATCAGTGTTGCCTACATGGTAAGCTGTTATTGAGAGATCCTCTTTATAATAAAAAAGTATTCTGCCTATCGCTATCCCGGTGGAAACAGAAGTCCCTGTAATCCTCTCCATACCTAATCTCCATTTGTATACTGCCATTGGGGTTTCTTAAAGAAGTCAACCCTGGGTTCCAGATATTTTACCTTAAAGTCCTCTCCCTCATCAAAATATTTACTTATCGGTTCTAAGATCAGCTCCCAATCCCATCTTTTATCCTCGGGAATATTCAGATAATCCATAAACATCTCGCATCCATCAGGTGCTATGGGATGTAATAAAACAGCCATGACCTTACAGGAATAGAAGGTATCAACTAAAAGCTCTCTCCAGGCCTCTTTATCATTATTTTTATCAGCTTCTCTGCTTCTTGCTGCCCAGTTCTTATTACTTTCCCTGATAAACTCATCAAGAACATAGGAGATACGATGAAACTCCTGATTATACATATGCCTTTCGTATTCAAGCATCTTTTTTTCAGCAAATTCCCTTGTTTTCAAGGAGACTTCCCCCTGTTGGAATTCTCCCTCAAAAATATTTTGCGTGGTATAAAAACAGGATCTTATCAACCTGTTATACACATTTGTAAGAAGGTTCCCTTCCTTTAAAACAGGATCAACTCCCTTACATTCCTTCTTATCTTCTTCATTCATATAAACCATGGGCTTAAAGCCGGTACTTTTATTGTTAAGGCCAAGACTTATAAAATGCATCCTCAGCTGGTCGGCAGAATAGTGCTCAAGAAGCTCATCAGCCATAGGCGGCTTTATCTCAGAACTTGAAGAGGCCTTAGTGTCCATAAAAAGCACATGTCTGTTAGCTATTATCTGGGGAAATTTCAGATTACCCAGGGCCTTGAATATACCCATCTCGGCAATGGCATAAAAATAAATATTATCTTCCCCTATAAACTGATAAACCATGGCCTCATCATCATTCCACCATTTCTGCCATTCATCCTCACCACAGCCTTTATTTTTCAGATAAGCCCTTGTAAAGGAAATTGGTGCCCAAAGTGACTCAGGCCATACCCAGAAGGTAAGATCCTTAGTATCCTCTTTATCCGGAACCGGAACACCCCATTCAACATTTCCCGTTAGTCTGAAAGGTACCAGAGTCTTTCCTGCGGTGTAGTGTATACCCTGTTTTTCAAGAACCTTTCTTGCCATATCCCTGTCATCCAGGGAATTAAAGGTCACCATAAAAGATTTTCTCTTTTCCTCATCAAAGAGCTCATGCTGTGGAAATTCCTTTAAAAGCTCCTCCTTTGAAATACCCTTATCCTCCAGATATTTTTTGGGTATGTGTATAAGGGGCTTCTGCAAAAACTCGTCTATTATTATCAATTCATACTTTCTGGTATTACTTTCCTTTTTAAGGCCTTCTATATACTCCTTCAGCATATCTATATCATCTTCAAGCCTGTAGTACCAGTTGGTTACATTCCTAAATGTGGGACGTTTATTGGATAAAACACTGACAGGATCTATAAGCTCACTTGGCATATACTGATGCCCGAGAGAGCATTCATCAGCATATGCTTTTTCTGACTGACAGTTTTCTATGGGACATTTACCTGTTACCTGTCTTCCATTTAAAAAAACCCCAAATTCCTCATCATAAAACTGTGGAGTTGAAAGCTTTTCAAGATATCCCTTTTCATAAAGATCCTCAAAGATCTCCTCCGAAACCTTGTTATGCATAGCCTCTGAATCTCCCAAAGCGGAAGCGCCAAAATAATCAAGACTTATCTTATATTTTTTTAAGGTTTCCTCCTGTTTTTCATGGTTTGACCTGACGTAATCTCTTATGGACTTATCATATCCACCCTCCTTAAGCTTACGATAGCTTTCAAGTGCAGGTGATCCGTAACAGTCTGTCCCCGAAACAAAGATCACATTATCTTTACCTATACGATCCCTTAAAAATCTTGCAAAGACATCGGCATGAACATACATTCCGCCTACATGGCCAAAATGTAATTCCTTATTACCATAGGGCATTCCCCCGGTTATAAGGGCTCTTTTAGGAAATACCGGTCTTTCATCCGGTCTGATTCTCTTGTTATACATACTTACCTCCGAATTATGAATATTATAAAGCCTCTATCCCAGGCTCTTAAAGCTCTTTATGAAGCTCCTCACACACCTCTTTATAGCTTTTGATAAGCTGCTCATGTTTTTCACTTATCAGAGCCCTGTCTCCGGACTTTGCAGCAAGCTCCATTTCCTTTGCCAGATCAGAAAGCTCTTTTGCTCCAATATAAAGAGAGGTGGACTTTATTCCATGGGCCACAACAGCATACTCTGTCAGATCACCTTTATCATAATGTTCCCTGAGTTTTTCCATTGAACCTTCGGCTTCTTCAAGGTATACCAAAGCAAGGGATCTGTACATTTCCTCATCACCCATGCAGTTTTCCATAGCCAGCTCTTTATCAAGAATAGCTCTTAAATTTTTTTTATCTTCCTCCACTTTACTCCCTATCTCCTTCTTTTCAGATTTGGATCCAGCAGTATTCATAGGATCATTTAAATCTGATATCTCCTTTTTCTGATCTGTCTCTTCTTTATAAAGTTCCTTAACAGACTCTTTCTCCATAAGCCCCTGATCAAGATACTTTCCGGTAATATTTAGCAGTTCCTTCTTTTTAATTGGCTTACTTATATAAGCATCAAAGCCTGCTTTCAGATAATAATCCCTTGCTCCGGAAAGAGCATTGGCAGTCATGGCAATAAAAACCGTTTCCCTATTTGGATTTTGCCGATCCGATCTTACTGCCTTTATAACATCTATCCCGTCAAGCCCCGGCATCATATGATCAAGATAAACCAGATCGTATTTTTTTTCTTTTAAGAGATCTATTGCTTCTTTTCCGGAGAGACACTCTTTTATATCTGCCCCGGTCTGCTCTAAAAATTTTTTCGCCACCACTATATTTAAGCTGTTGTCATCCACCAGAAGCAGATTTGCCTTTGGTGCTCTGAATAATCTGACATTCTCATTAACCAGCTTTTTTTCGGCCTCGTTATACTCACTGATGCTTCTTTCAGAAAGAAGTTCCTGTGGTAAAAGAACGCAAAAATCGGATCCTTCCCCATAGCTGCTTTTGACCTCTATCTTTCCATCCATCATATCTACCAGTTTTTTTACAATGGAAAGGCCAAGTCCTGTTCCTTCGATATTTTTATTGTTGTCCTCATCAACCCTGGTAAATGAGTAAAAAAGCTTATCCAGGTCTTCTTCTTTTATACCTTTTCCCGTATCCTTAACATTTATAGTGTAGTCAACCTTTCTCTTACCTTCCTGAGAATACTTCCTTGCGGAAACAGTCAGCTTGACGCTTCCCTTATCAGTATACTTTATTGCATTGTTAAGCAGATTTATTATTATCTGCCTGACCCTCATTTCATCTCCCCTGACCTCGTCAGGCAGTGATCCCTCAGCCTCCAGCTCAAAACTCAGATGTTTACTTTGAGCCTTATTTTCAAACATAACAACTATATCCTTTATCACTTGTGCAAAATGGTAAGGACCTTCTATGATCTCCATCTTTCCCGACTCTATCTTTGAAAGATCAAGTATATCATTTATTATTGACAAGAGAAGATTCCCTGAGGAGGAAATATTTTGGGCATACTCTTCGATTATCTTTTCCTTTTCCTCCGCATTCTTGCTTTCATCCTTAAGCTCCTCAATTATAAGCTCATCCATTCCAAGAACAACGTTCAAAGGAGTTCTTATCTCATGCGACATATTTGCCAGAAAATTTGATTTGGCATTATTTGCTGAATCAGCCTCATTTTTTGCCTTTGTCTTTTCTACTATCTCCGTCTTTAGATCATTATTGTACTTTCTTATAAGCTTTATATACTCCTGCTGCCTGGTTATATCTTCAAGCTCCACCAGATATCCTGCGGATCTGCGATCTCTTTTTAGTATAGACTTTACTGTACCTCTGAAATTCCTGTTTTTTTTATCGAACTCCCGGTTTATAGCACTTAAGCCCACTCTTTCAAACTCCTCTACCCAAAGGACGATATCCCTGTAAAAGTCACCCTCCTTTACATAGTCCTTGGAATCCACCTTAACATCTGTAAGCTCCGGATATACCTCCTTTGCAAGATCATTACAGCCCATAAATCTGTTTTCTTTATCCAAGGTAATGTAGGCGTACTGCCTGTATACATCATATAGTTCAGCTACAACTGCAGATACGTCATACAAATGTGTTCTTGATAATACTGCAAGCAGCATTAATTCAAAGATCACATACATAATGGGCATTACGTCCACCTTCCAATGCATAGCCCTCTCAAGGCTGTAGAGGAGGACTCCCGCTATAAGTCCTGTCATCATAGTGCTGGTTGTTCTTCTGGATACACACTTTTTCTTTTTCATAGAGTATATCACAACAATAAAACAGCCTATTATCTCTCCAAAAAGAGCAACAGTATAAACAGTATGCAAAGGACCATATTCCTTTACAAGATAAGTCACCCCATAGGCTCTTCTTATATCTACTGATTTATAATAAACATCACTATAGCCAATGGTAAAAACAGAGATAATGACGAAAACACTTATAAGCTCCATGAAAAAAACCAAAAAAGGGGGAACCTTAAAGTCACAGACTGAAGATATGGTCATAAACATTAAAAAAGGAACAAATACGCCGCCAAAATAGGTCACCTTATTTGCAAGTATAGCCTCGGAAAGATTGCTGGAAAGAGCCAGTGACAAATATCCCATATTACATACAATAATAAGACCAAACAGCAAAAACATATATTTGCTGGTGGTCTTAATACTGATCTGTGAAAAGACAATAAATTCAATTATGGAAAACAGCATCATTAATGCATACAGAGCTATTATCATTATCTGATTTTTCCTTTACAGCTTCCAAATATCCCTATTGTATTCTTCTATGGTTCTGTCAGAGGAGAAAAATCCGGCTTTGGCAATATTCACCAACATCATTCTCTTCCACTTATCCCTGTCTTCATAATCCTCAAACATCTCATCCTTCTTTTTGATATAGCTTTCAAGATCGATAAGAGTCATAAACCAGTCCTTATTTAAGAGCTCATTATATAATCTCTCTAAATTTTCCTTATGTCCGACAGCTAAAGCCTCCTTGCTTACAATGAAATCAACAGCCTCCTTTATCACCTTGGACTTCTCATAGTAATCCCTGGAAACATAGTCGCTCTTCTCGTAATGCTTTATTACCGTATCCGAATCCACGCCGAAGATATAGATATTATCATCTCCCACAAGCTCATGTATCTCAACGTTTGCTCCGTCATCAGTTCCTAAAGTAACGGCTCCGTTCAGCATAAACTTCATATTGGAGGTACCTGACGCTTCCTTTGAGGCTAAGGATATCTGCTCAGATATATCACAGGCAGGTATCAGCTTTTCCGCATAGCTTACATTATAATTTGTTACCATAAGAACCTTGAGATAGGGACTCACATCCTTATCCTTATTGATTATCTCCTGTAAAACAAGGATCAGATGAATGATATCCTTGGCGATAACATAAGCCGGAGCAGCCTTTGCACCAAAAATACAGGTAATAGGCCTCTTTGGTTTCTTACCGGCTTTGATCTCCAAATACTTATGTATGATATAAAGGGCGTTCATCTGCTGACGCTTATACTCATGAAGTCTCTTTACCTGGATATCAAATATGGAATCGGGATTCAGCTCCACTCCCTCATTCTTTCTGACATAATCCACAAGAACTGCCTTGTTTTGTTTTTTGATCCCGGCGATCTTATTAAGGACTTCTTCGTCCTCCTTATATTTCAAAAGCTCCTCCAGCTTAAAGGCATCTTTTCTGTAATCCTTTCCTATCTTTTCATCTAAAAGCGCCGCAAGGGCTCTGTTACAGGACAGCAGCCATCTTCTGAAGGTTACTCCGTTTGTCTTATTGTTAAACTTTTCGGGATAAAGCTTATAAAAGGCATTAAGCTCCGTATTTTTTAGGATATCCGTATGTATGGCAGCAACACCGTTAACGGAAAAACCGTAGTGGATGTCTATATGAGCCATATGCACCCTCTTGGATGCATCAATTATCTGGATCTTTTCATCCTTATTTGTCTTGGCTATTCTGTTATTCAGCTCCTTTATAATTGGCACAAGCTGGGGAACTACCCTGTTAAGGTAGTCAAGAGGCCACTTCTCTAAGGCTTCGGCAAGTATTGTATGGTTAGTATAGGCACATGTTCTGCTCACCACCTCAATAGCATCATCCATTGTAAAACCTTCATCCCAGGTAAGCAGCCTTATAAGCTCCGGTATCACCATGGTAGGATGAGTATCATTTATCTGAACAACTACATGCTTATCAAGTTCATAGAGATCGTAGCCCTTATCCTTCATTTCCTTAATGATAAGCTGAGCTGCATTTGAAACCATAAAGTACTGCTGATATATTCTGAGAAGATTACCTGCCTCATCCGAATCATCCGGATAGAGGAATAAAGTAAGATTCTTTTCTATATCCTCTTTATCAAAATCTATTCCCTTTTTCACAAGACCTTCATCAAGTCCTTCAAGATCAAAAAGATGAAGCTTGTCTATACCATTCTCATAACCTATCACATCAATATCATAAAGGACAGACCTTACCTTCTTGCCTCCGGCAAACTCTACCTCAAAGCTGACATCTGTCTTATTAAGCCAGGAATCCTTTTCTATCCAGGTATTCTTTTCTGCCATTTGCAGATAGTCCTTAAATACCTGCTTAAAAAGACCGTAATGATAATTAAGACCGATACCTGCACCGTTTAATCCCAATGAAGCTATTGAATCCATAAAGCAGGCGGCAAGTCTTCCAAGTCCCCCGTTTCCAAGGGAGGGTTCAGGCTCTTCTCTCTCTATACTTGCTATAGACTTTCCATATTTGTTAAGAGTTTTCTCAAGTTCATCATAAACTCCAAGATTTATAAGGTTATTTGACAGAAGCTTTCCTATAAGAAACTCAGCAGAAATATAATATACCTTTCTGTCCCCGCTTATCTCCTTTTTTTCCTTTGAGAGCTCCTTTGTAAACTGAAGCAGCACATGGTACATCTCATAATCAGTCACCTGATTTATAGGTCTTCCGTAAAGTTTTCTCGTTAGTTTGTCAAGCTTGTTTTCTAAATCCATTTCTTAATCCTTCCTTTTTATGATCATACTGTCATCTGGACAGTATTTCGAAGTATTTATAGCATACTTTGTCCTATCATTCAATGGTAAATGCAGATATTTCATCTTTAAGACCATTCATATTGTTGTCAAGAAGGTCTGCCGTATCTCCAAGTTTATCCACATTATCCATAAGTCCAACTGCCATATCCCTTACCTTGTCAGATGAACTGGTGGTCATATCTATGATAGCCGTAATATTGTCGACAGCTTCAACTGTTTCAAGTCTCTCCTTATCAGCAAGCTCAGTGTTATCCGATATGTTCTTCAGTGCATTAAACAGTGATCTCATCTGAGCATTTATATTCGTAAAGACATCAGTTACCTCTGCAACGGCTTTAGTCTGCAGTTCCACCATATTCTCAGCATTATTGGCGCTCTGAACGCTGACCTGTGTCTGATCTGAAACCTTCTTTATCTTCCTTCCTATCTCTTCGGCTGCTTCAGAAGAATTATCAGCCAGTGTTCGTATTTCTTCTGCAACAACAGCAAATCCCCTTCCTGCTTCACCCGCTCTTGCAGCCTCTATGGAAGCGTTGAGTGACAGCAGGTTAGTTTCACCTGAAATAGAGTTTATTGTATCCACAAAGCCTGTTATGCTGGTGATATCATCCTTAAGCTCCCCTATTGAATTCCCCACTATCTTGGTAAGCTCGGAAGTCTGTTTTGTCCTGCCGGCAAGGTTATCTACTATATCGGTTCCCTTCCGGATCAGATGTTCGGTTTCATCTATTATGGTCTCAACCTCGGATACGCTTACTGAAATATCATTTATTCTTTCTGAAAGAGAGCTGGTCATTCTTACGCATTCCTGAGCATGCTCTGACTGTTTTTTAAGACTCTCCCCTATCTCGTCAATAATGCCTGTGATATCATTGGAAAAACCGGATATTGTTCTTGAAGCCTCATTTACATCCAGGGCTGAGGTAGCCAGCTCATCAGCTGTACCTGACAGCTTTGTAACCAGCTTTTTATTGTTTTCTATCATATTGCTTGCAGCCCTGGCAAGCCCCTGAAACTCATCTCTTCCCCTGGCATTTACACTTACGGAAAGATTTCCGTTTGCAACCTCATCAAGCTTTCCGGAAATTCTTTTCATATTCTTCTGAATACCGTTGGCAATTATACTTCCAACAAGAAGAGCGATAACGGTAGACGCAATGACCAGTAAAATCGTTATCATCCTTATTCTCTGGGCATCGGCAGTTATAACGTCATAGGGGATAAGGGCGCAGGTTGTGATGGACGTTTCCTCACTGGTCTGATACATAAAAAGATACTCCGAACCATCAAAGCTGACATTTTGGCTGCCCGCAAGCTCTCCTGAATTCAAAGCCGCACTAAAGAAATCCTTATCGGCAAATATTACCTGACCGGAAACCATTTCCCCTTCACTTCCCGCTATTGCTATTTCACTTCCATCCTCCGTGATAAAGCCTATATAACTCTTTCCCGAGAAGCTTGCCTGTCTTAATATATCCGCCATGGCCTCCTTATTGATATCTATTACCACACAACCCATTCCATTGCTGGCCTTCTGCTGACAGGTTATATAATATGAATCCGCAGGTATTCCCAGGGTTTCATCAAGGGTCTTATGAACAGTAGCCCACTTATCAAGGATCTTCGGATTCTTTGACTTTTTAAGCATCTCCTCTTTATATGCATCATAGATACCCGGGATCTTGTCGGATTTATAGGTACTTATGATGTTCATATTATCTCTCGGTATCAGATGGATGCTTGCAATTTCAGGATACAGGCTCTGAATTATACTTAAATTATTTCTCTCTGTATTATAAAATCTTGCTTTCTCACTGTCGTATGCAGCCGGCATACCAAGCAGATAATCCTGTATATCGGTATCAAAAGCAAGAGTCATAGCCTCCGTAGCTATCTGTGAGGTATTAAAATCCAGATATTTAGTCATAAGATTCAAGGTTTTTACGGAAGCATCCATAAACTGCTCCTTCATTCCCTCCGCCGCGTAATGATATGAAACATATCCAACGCCGATCATAAAAATGATAGGAATAAGAAAACACAGGTATATCTTATTACGGATTCCAAAAAGCCCGGGTTTTCCCTGCCTGACTGAATTTTTCCCTACTTCTTTAACATTCCTTCTGCTGTCGGTTTTTGTTTTCTTCTTATCCTTCATAAAGCTCACCCCACTTAAAAGACGCACTTTTGACTATGCTCAAAAGTACGAACCCAACCCTACTCTACAAGTCTAATTATAATAAAATCACCCTTCACTAGCAACCTGATTATTA
>JAILBX010000213.1 GCA_024680675.1 Lachnospiraceae bacterium
TTATTTGTTTTTAGCAGAGGGCTTTGAAGAAATTGAAGCTCTTGCAGTAGTAGATCTTTTAAGGAGAGCAAAGCTTAGCTGCTTTACTGTTTCCATTAAGGACAGCATCGAGGTAAAGGGCTCTCATAATATCACGGTGAAGGCAGATAAGCTTTTATCGGACATTAAAGTTGAAAAAGAAGATGTATTTATCCTGCCAGGTGGCATGCCCGGAACCAGCAATCTTGCCTCCAGCAAAAGCCTTTGCGATATTTTGACAAAAGCCAATGAAAATGATCAGATGATCTGTGCTATCTGTGCGGCTCCTACAATATTGGGAGGGCTTGGTATACTTGACGGACGTAAGGCAACCTGTTATCCGGGATGCGAGGATCGTCTTGGAAAAGCTACTTACCTGGTGGAAACGGTTGTTAGAGACAAGAATATAATAAGCTCAAGGGGAATGGGAACTGCCATAGACTTCGGGCTTGAGATCATTAAGAATATACTTGGGCAAGAGGAAGCTGATTCCATAGCAAAGAGTATTATATACCGTTAGAAAGAAATTTGGGATTAAAGGAGCAGCTATGGAAATAGAAAGAAAGTTTCTGATTAAAGACTTACCTGCGGATATGGATTCCTATGATCACATAATAATGGAGCAGGGTTATCTGACAACAGATCCTGTGGTAAGAGTCAGAAGTGAAAAAAGAGTTTACAGATCAGGCCCTAAAGAAGAAATCGACTATGTCCTTACCTATAAGGGGAAGGGGCTTATGGCCAGAGAAGAATATAATCTCCCTCTGACCCGGGAGGCCTATGACAGTCTTATCAAAAAAACAGAAGGGAATATAATTTCAAAAAAGAGACTTCTTATTCCCTTTGAAAAATATATGATAGAGCTTGATATCTTTAAAGAGCCCTTTGCCCCCTTGATACTTGCAGAGGTTGAATTTGATTCCCTTGAGGAGGCAGACTCCTTCATCCCTCCTAAATGGTTCTCAGAGGAAGTAACCAATGACCCAAGCTATCATAATTCAAGCATGAGTAAAAGAGTTTTTTGAGCTTTTTCTGTCTCTGTCATATGCCCATCTTTGTCATTATTCCATCCGGGTCAACTCCCGGGTGGGTAAGATAAAGTCTTACGATCTTTTCTACAAGCTTTGGATCAGCCTTATATTTCTCTGATATTTCTTCCACGCTTCTGCCCTTTTTTACACTCTTAATAACCTTTTCTATAAGGGGTCTAAGCTGTAATTCCTCCTCTATAGCAAGGCTTCCCCAATCGCTCTCTATTTCTATCCTTTCCACCTCTATTTCCTCTTGACTTATATAAAGAAGGGCCATGGTCACGGGAAGAGTCATACGTACCGGCCCGCAGCTTCCGGGATTTAAAAAGAGAGTTTTACCCTCATAAGCTTCATGATATTTATGAGTGTGTCCTGTCACCACAAGATCAAAGTCACCCATATCGTAATGAATATCTGATTTTTTATGACAAATACATATCTCTTTTCCCAATATTTCAAACCTGCTCACCAGTGGAAGGTCATTATTCCAATAGGCATCGGTATTACCTCTTACCGCATACATTGGTTTTAAAGCCCGGAGACTGTCATATATATGATTACTGCTGAAATCTCCGGCATGAAATATAAGATCGCATTCTTTTATGATCTCTAATACCTGCTCCCTTAGCATATCGTGAGTATCCGATATGACTGCTACCTTTTTTATTTCCATATTTACCCCCTGATATTTCGTATTTTGACTGGCCTGATGCTATATGTTATAATACTTCTTTGGTGGAGAGTGATCAATTCTTACTTTTCTTTGAAAGAGCAAGGGCGGACGGGCCCGGGTTCCGGGGAGGTTTTTAATATGAGTTCCGACAGACGTAAAACTATTTTAATAGGTTTTACCGAGGATATGTACCACGTTCCCATTTATTGCAGCAAGTGCGGAAATGTTCTGGTTTTTAAAGGTGGTGGTACCTATGAATGTGAAGAATGTAAATCCATTGAATATGACGACTGGGGGATTGTCAGGGAATACCTCTATGACCATCCAAATGCCAGCGTACTTGATATAGAAAATGATACCGGTGTAGCAAGAAGAACAGTAACAACTATGCTTAGAGAAGGAAAGATTCACTCCGTTTCAAAGGGCGGGATACTCCACTGCAAAAAATGCAACAAGGTCATTCCCTACGGCCATCTCTGCTCTGAATGCGAAAAAGCCATTCACCAGGGAGCAGAACAGGTGGCAAGAAATGAACTTCTTAAGAAGCATCAAAGTGAGATCCATGTCAATCTTGCCCACAAAGCAAATGAGGATAACGGTAAAATGCATTCCGATATCAGATTCTGATCTTTAAGGTTTTTCTAATATATTTTTTCATATCACACAGCCGGACTTGGTTCACTTATGGTGGGTATGTGCACTTGATACACATAAAAAAGCAACTTATTGTAGGGGGACGGCAAATGATTACATCTGCCTCATCCGGCTGTGCTTTCTATAGCAACCTCTTTTCAGGGATTGCACATATTTGTGATGTAACCCCAAAAAGAATTGTACAATAGTCAATATGTCAAAACTGCGACAAGTATCTTGACCTTTTTCCTATCTGTTTTTTGAAATTCCCTTTATGATGGGAGAAACCTTCTTGTAAACCAACATTGTGATCATAAAGACCAAAAGCCCCTTCATGATATTAAAAGGAACATTGAAGATCACAAGACATTTTAAAAGACTGTCTGCAGAGGGAAGGATTGCCTGATACATTGATATTATGGTATCAAGGGGCATAAAATTAGTATAAAAGGGATAGGTTATAAAATAGTTAACCGGTATGCTTACTAAAGCCATTACTATAATCCCTACAAAGGTACCCAGGGCAGCGGTTTTTCTGTTTTTATTCTTCTGATACAGTAAACCTGCGGGAAAAACCAAAAGTGCTCCCATTATGAAATTTGATAATTCTCCTACTCCTCCTGTTGAGGTTCTTATAAGATGGAGTAGATTTTTCACAAGACAGATCAGCACTCCGTAAAAGGGCCCCATAGCAAAGCTTCCTATCAAAGCCGGCAGCTCTGAAATATCAAGCTTTATAAAAGAGGGCATAAAAGGAACTGAAAAATCAAAGAACATAAGAAGGAAAGCCACCGCTGAAAGCATGCCGGTAGCTGCAATATATCTGGTATTGCTGACCTCTCTCCTTTCTTTGCCGCCATTTTTAATGTTTTTTGAAATTGAACTTAGATCCTGACTCATTGTTGACCTCCTATTTATTATTATTAACCGGGTTTTAGTCTATAATCTGATCTAAAAGAATAAAAAACCCGAAGCCTAAGCTCCGGGATCAATTCCATCGGTTTCAGTTCTTGCCGGCACAAAATCTCTGCGGCTTCCTTTTATACCCCATCAAAAGATAATAAAAGAAAACTGCCACCCCTGCTATGTCAAAGAAGGGTCAAAAAGATCCGGCTAAACTTCTCCCATCCAGACTATACTGTCGGTTGTGGATTCTGACCACATCAACAGCTCCAAGCTGCTCACGGACTCATCCCTTTAAACACCGGGCATCACCGTCGGTCGGGAATCGTGGATCACCACTTACCCTGCCCCGAAGTTTCACTGTAGATATACTAACCATATGATCAATATTTGTCAATAGTTTCCATAGATATAATCTATAATTATATTTTAAGCAATTTCACCCTTCAGATTCCTGTAAAAAACAGAAAGAGCAGTCTGATGGTAAGGCATTACAAATATCAAACCGCTTCCAAAGGTGAATACGGCAAATATATACCAGGGAATAAAAGAAAGATTCAGAAGTATATATCTGAAAACATTTCCCTTCATAAGTCGATAACTCTCAGTTAACATATCCTTAAAGGATTTTTCCGGATCATCCAGATAGAGAAACTCAGCCTGAGAGAGATATATATTCAAAATAATGACAGCAAGCATGTAGACAAAATAGATGAGATTAAGAAAGACCTGCACAGAAACTGAGGGAGTTCCCTCCCCATTGCCTGCACCTGTTAAAATAACGATATCCAGCAGCTCAGGCACCATAGCAAGACCATATATCACAAGTCCAAACATTATCACCTTGTCCGGATTATGTGTCAGTGGGTAAATAATATCTTCGATATTTGCCCTTTGACCTCTGGCAACATTTATAACCATCCTTTTATAGCCTGCAAGAGCTATTTCAACTGCCAATGATCCAAGAAGAATAGTAAAGACATTTATAGCCAGATAATAAGGATCCCTAGACAGCTTTTCTGCCATTTTCATCATAGCCTGCTCATTTTTTGAAAGAGCTGCTGAAATAAGCTCTTCCATATTCATATTCAATATCTGAATAATGTAGACAAGAAAACAGATAGTCGCACATACTACCCCAACAAGGGCGCAGGCGGCTATCAGCTTTGGAAAATTATATTCAATTTTCTTTCTGGCATTAAATTTAATTTCTGAAATTGATTTATTCATACGGCAAAGTCAAAATTCATGCCCTTAAAGGCCTGTGCCTGTTTATCCTTAAGCTCTTTAACATAAGGATTTTCTTCATTTTTGTACTGTATCCTGGTAGCGGTCTCTCCACCGCTTACATAGGATCTTCCACATTCAGGACAGATGGCTGTCTCTAAACTAACACTGGCCTGAAGCACCTTTCCATTATTCTTTTCTGCCTTTTTGTAAGCATTTGAGACATGCTCCATTTCATGAGCCATGACCCTTGCTTTGGATGCCGCCGGTGAAATATGAGCGGCGGACTTAAAGGAGACCATCTCATCGGATCCATCCTGATACTTACGGTTTCTGCAGGTCTCACACTCAGCAGGAGAGGACTTACGGCCCGGAGCTACTTCCATTGACTCCCCGGGATTTTTTACGGTTTGGCTTCCCGAAGAATTCCCTACCTGCCCGGTCTGCATACCCTGACCCTGGAAGCCGGATCTTGCTGCCTGATTCATACCCATTCCATAGGCATTTAAAGCATAATTCATTCCATATCCTGATATAGCTGCCACAGACCTACCTCCTTCCTAAGTACTCTCCCCATATTATAATCATAGCACTTTTTTGTCACAATGTAAATATATCATTCCTCAAGCCCAAAGGTATCATGCACAGCATTCATTGCCTTTTCCACATCCTTTACGTCAATAAGGACTGTCACCCTTATTTCTGATGTGGATATCATATTGATATTTATATCAGCATTATAAAGTGCCTCAAACATCTTAGCGGCAACACCGGGATTTGACATCATTCCGGCTCCTACTATTGACACCTTTGCAACTTTGGAATTATCCGATATCTCGGAATATCCAAGGAGATCCTTCTTTTCTTCAAGAACCTTTATGGCATCATCTCTTGAATCCTGAGCTATAGTAAAGGTTATATCCTTTGTCTCGCTACGTCCGATAGACTGAAGGATCATATCTACATTTATATTGGCCTTGGCCAAAATATCAAATACCTTAAATGCAATACCGGGTACATTTTTAAGTCCTATTAATGAAATTCTTGTAACATTCTTATCGGCTGCAACACCGCTTACTAACATTCTCTCCAATTTTGTTTCCTCCTTAACTATGGTACCTTCCGCTTCAGACATGGAAGACCTGACGACTAACTTAACACCGTATTTCTTTGCCAATTCAACAGAACGATTATGAAGAACTCCTGCTCCCAGGGTAGCAAGATCAAGCATTTCATCATAGGTTATTTCCTTCATCTTGCGGGCATTCTTCACTATTCTTGGATCAGCTGTATATACACCGTCTACATCAGTAAATATCTCACATTTATCCGCATGCAGGGCTGCTGCCAAGGCAACCGCTGTAGTATCTGATCCCCCTCTTCCAAGGGTTGTATAATCATCATATTTATTAACCCCCTGAAAGCCGGTAATTATTACTATCTTTCTCTGATCCAGTTCATGCCTTATCCTGTCTATATCAATCCTTTTAATTCTTGCATTTCCATAGGATCTGGTGGTATGCATTGCAACCTGAAATGCATTAAGGGATACTGCAGGTACTCCAAGATATGACATTGCCATTGCCATAAGGGCAACGGAAGTCTGCTCTCCAGTTGTAAGAAGCATATCCAGTTCTCTTTTTGAAGGATTTGGATTGATATCCTTAGCCATATCAATAAGAACATCTGTCTGTTTACCCATGGCCGAAAGAACCACAACAAGATTGTGGCCGGCCTGATACTCTTTAATACATCGCTTTGCCACATTCATTATACGCTCTTTGTCAGCTACGCTTGTACCTCCAAACTTTTTTACAATTAACATAATATTCCTCCTCTAAAACTTATGACTTAATTACTATTCTTGTAATCTTATCCTCTAATCTTTCATATGAGGCTTCAAAATCCTTTTCAGTCATTCTCTCCGTGACAAAGGCGGTCTCCAGATCTTTACCTGCATTAACAAATTCAACCTGTCCAAAAAGCTTATTTATCTCTGCTTTTTTTGCCTCCCCGGCACCCTTTGCCCTTACAAAAAACCTGCCTTCTTCACTTCCTCTTTCAGAAAGCTCAAGCTTTCCCTCACCCCATCTTACAGGAATAGTCTTGCCAATATTTTTTGCAGCCTCGACCACATCACCGACTACTGCGGAGGCTGTGGGAAGCTTCCCTGCACCGGAGCCGTAAAACATTGCATCTCCAAGCATATTTCCTTTTACAAATATTCCGTTAAATACGTCATTGACAAAAAACAGGGGATTATCCCTTCCCACCATCATGGGACAAACCTTGGCATATATATCCTTTCCGGATCTTTCACTTGAAGCCACAAGCTTGATCGCATATCCCAGCTTTTTTGCATAATCTATATCATCTGTGGTGATTTCTTTTATTCCTTCTGTATATATATCCTCATAATTCAGAGTTTTTCCGTAGGCTATGGATGATAATATGGCAATTTTTCTGCAGGCATCATATCCCTCGATGTCAGCCTCAGGATTTCTTTCCGCATAGCCACACTCCTGGGCTTTCTTCAAAGCCTTTTCAAAATCCCAGCCTTCATCAGACATCTTGGTCAAAATATAATTGGTGGTTCCGTTTAGAATTCCCGAGATCTCCATAATATCATCAGCAGTAAGTGAACTGTTTAAAGGACGTATTATGGGTATTCCCCCACCGCAGCTTGCTTCAAAGAGAAAATTCGCATTGTTATCCCTGGCTATTTTAAGGAGCTCAGGCCCTTTATTTGCCACCAGCTCCTTGTTTGAGCTGCAGACGCTCTTTCCCTTTGACAGAGCCTTGCTTACAAAAGTAAAGGCCGGTTCCAAACCACCCATTACCTCCACTACTATATCCACGCTGTCATCATTCAATATGCTTTCATAGTCATGAACCAGGATTTTTTCCACCGGATCTCCGGGAAAATCCCTTAAATCCAATACATATTTTATATTGATCTCAACTCCTGCATTACTGTTAACAGTATCATGATTAGTATTTATTACTTCAACCACTCCGGATCCAACTGTACCATATCCTAAAACCGCAATATTGACCATCTGAAAACCTCCTGTCTAATCTGTCTTTTTATCCTGACTTATCCATTTGAGATAAGCATTTATAAAAGGATCCAGGTAGCCGTCCATAACAGCATCAACCTGTGCCACCTCAGCCAAAGTCCTATGATCCTTTACCATGGTATAGGGCTGCATAACATAGGATCTTATCTGGTTTCCCCAGGCTATATCCTTGATCTCTCCCCTTATATCTGATAGCTTTTCGGCATTTTCTTCCTGCTTTAAGAGATAAAGCTTTGCCTTCAGCATCTGCATGGCCTTATCCTTATTCTGAAGCTGGGATCTTTCATTTTGGCACTGAACTACTATTCCTGTTGGAAAGTGAGTTATCCTTATGGCTGAAGAAGTTTTATTTATATGCTGTCCACCTGCTCCGGAAGACCTGTAGGTATCTATCCTTATATCATCATCATTGATCTCCACATCCAGATCCTCATTGATCTCCGGCATAACATCAAGGGATGTGAAAGAGGTCTGACGCTTTCCCTGTGCATTGAAGGGTGATATCCTTACCAGCCTGTGAACTCCCTTTTCGGATTTTAGATAGCCATAGGCGTTTTCACCGTTAACCTGAAAGGTAACAGATTTTATACCTGCTTCTTCTCCGTCCAGATAATCCAGAACCTCAACTGAAAAACCTTTTTTCTCAGCCCATCTTGTATACATTCTGTAAAGCATCCCGGCCCAGTCACAGCTTTCCGTTCCTCCTGCTCCGGCATTTAATCTTAATATGGCGTTATTTTTATCATATTCTCCCGATAAGAGGGTGGATATCCTTAGATTTTCAAGTACTGACTTAAAGTCCTCAAATTCCTTCTGAATATCCGGTATGAGCTCCGGATCCTTTTCTTCATATCCCATTTCCAGAAGAGTTTCGATGTCCTCATACTGCTGCTTAAGACCCTTTACAGTCTCGATCACATCTTTGGCGCTTTTTAGCTCCTTCATATACTTTTGGGATCTTTCGCTATCATCCCAGAAGTTTGGCTCCTCCATCTCCCGCTCAAGCTCAACCACTCTTTTTTCCTTATCTTCAAGTCTTAAGGATGAGCTTATTTCGGAAAGCGGCTCCTTATAGGTCTGTAATTCACTTTTTATATTGTCTAATTCTACCATATATTTTGTCCCGTTTTTTTACTGTGGATTCAACTAATGGATCCAAAAAGTATTCCTTCCTTAGGCAAGTCTTCCGTGACAGTTTTTATACTTCTTACCTGATCCGCAAGGACAGGGATCATTGGGATAAACCTTCTTCTCAACCCTTTTCTTTGGTGCCTTCTGGCCACTGTCATCCTTATTGGTTCCCGTAACCTTTGCCACCTCTTCACGCTCAACCTTCTGCTCTATCTTAATATGGAAGAGAACCCTTATGGTTTCCTCTGAAATGGAACCTGTCATCTGGTTAAACATTTCATATCCCATCATCTTATATTCTACCAGAGGATCTCTCTGTCCGTAGGCCTGGAGTCCTATTCCCTGTCTCAGCTGATCCATATCATCTATATGATCCATCCACTTTCTGTCAATGGATTTAAGCAGCACAACTCTCTCTATCTCTCTTAAATGCTCCTGGGTAGGGAATTCTGCTTCCTTTGCCTCGTAAAGCTTAACAACCTCTTCCTTAAGCTTCTGCTTAAGCTCGCTCTTATTATTCAGGTCTCTCACATCGGGAGTTTTAACCTCCTCAATAGGAACAGTAGCCAAAAGGTGCTGATTAAGCTCCGGCAGATCCCAGTCATCATAGGAGCTGTCTTCTCCTATACACATATCTACCGTAGCCTCTACAAAGTCAGTGGCCATTTTAAATACCACATCCCTCATACTCTCTCCGTCTAATACTCTTCTTCTCTCGGCATATATTATCTCTCTCTGTTCATTCATAACCTGGTCATACTCCAGAAGGTTTTTTCTGATGCCGAAGTTGTTGTTCTCTATCTTCATCTGAGCCTTTTCTATGGCATTGGTAAGCATCTTGTGCTCGATCTGTTCCCCCTCCGGAACTCCCAGGGTATTAAATATATTCATCATTCTCTCGGAACCAAAGAGTCTCATAAGATCATCTTCAAGAGAAATAAAGAACCTTGACTCACCTGGATCACCCTGTCGTCCTGATCTACCTCTTAACTGATTATCAATACGCCTTGACTCATGTCTCTCTGTTCCAATTATCTTAAGGCCTCCGGCCTGCCTTGCTTCCTCGTCAAGCTTAATATCAGTACCACGACCTGCCATGTTGGTGGCAATAGTAACAGTACCATGGATACCAGCATTAGCTACGATCTCAGCTTCCATTTCGTGGAACTTGGCATTCAATACATTATGTTGAATGCCTCTCCTTTTAAGCATTGCACTTAGCTCCTCGGAAGCTTCGATGGTTATTGTACCCACCAGTATAGGCTGCCCGCTTGCATGAGCCTTTTCTATTTCATCACATATGGCATGAAGCTTCTCTTTCTTTGTTTTATATACCGCATCCTGAAGATCTTCTCTTATGACCGGACGGTTGGTCGGAATCTCTATAACGTCCATTCCGTAAATATCCCTGAACTCCTTTTCCTCTGTAAGGGCTGTACCGGTCATGCCGCTTTTCTTTTCAAACTTATTGAAAAAATTCTGGAAGGTAATGGTAGCAAGAGTCTTGCTTTCTCTTTTTACCTTAACATGCTCCTTGGCCTCGATAGCCTGATGAAGACCATCGGAATATCTACGTCCGGGCATTATCCTGCCTGTGAATTCATCAACTATAAGAACCTGATCATCCTTTACCACATAATCCTGATCCTTAAACATGAGATTGTGAGCTCTGAGGGCAAGTATCATATTATTCTGAATATCGACATTTTCAGGATCTGCCAGATTATCAATATGGAAGAAGCTCTCTACCTTCTTCACACCCTCCTGGGTAAGAGTAACGAACTTGTCCTTTTCATTAACAATAAAATCACCGGTCTCCTCCTGCTCTATACCCATTATGGCATCCATCTTTGTGAGATCCTCAACATCCTCGCCACGCTTTAACTGTCTTGCCAAAACATCGCAGACCTCATAAAGCTTGGTGGATTTTCCGCTCTGTCCGGAAATTATCAGAGGAGTCCTTGCTTCATCAATAAGAACTGAGTCCACCTCGTCGATAACAGCATAATGAAGATCTCTCAAGACAAGCTGTTCCTTGTAGATCACCATATTATCACGAAGATAATCAAATCCCAGTTCATTGTTGGTAACATAGGTAATATCGCAGGCATAGGCTGCTCTTCTTTCCTCCGGGGTCATGGAATTCAATACAACACCAACAGAAAGCCCGAGGAAGTTGTGAACCTGTCCCATCTGGTCGGCATCACGCTTCGCCAGATAGTCATTTACCGTAACGATATGTACACCCTTCCCCTCCAAAGCGTTGAGGTAGGCCGGTAAGGTTGCTACCAAAGTCTTACCTTCACCGGTTTTCATTTCAGCGATCCTCCCCTGATGAAGGATCATTCCACCTATAAGCTGAACTCTGTAATGTTCCATATTAAGAACACGCTTTGCAGCCTCTCTTACAGTGGCAAAGGCCTCCGGCAAAATATCATCCAGACTTTCTCCCTGTTCAAGCCTTGCCTTAAATTTATCTGTATTGGCTCTAAGCTCCTCATCACTGAGAGCCATCATACTTTCTCTTAAAGATTCTATTTTATCTACCTGTGAACTGATGAGCTTTAGTTCTCTTTCACTATGAGTACCGAATATTTTGTCAATTATTTTCATTTATCAAAATTCCTCATTGATTTATAAAGTTACATACTTTGTTATTTTAACACTTCATTTGTCATTATTCAACAAGTCAATTATAGAATAATAAAAAACAGATCCCGCTCCTCAAAGGGCGGAACCTGTTTTTATATTAAATACATTCCAAATACTGATCTTAATTATATGCTCAATATTCAGCTTTTATGAGAAGAATCCAACCATATCATCAAGATCTGTAGACATTCCGTTTATATCTGTCATCTTCTCAGCTATCATGCTGACATTAGCTGCAATACTCTGAACTGAAGCAGTAACCTCCTCGGTACTTGCTGCATTCTCTTCTGAGATGGCGCTCAGATCCTGAACGTCAGATACTATGGATGTCTTGATCTCTTCAAGACTTGAAGTCTTTTCTCCTATAGCCTCTATCTTCTCAACGCTTTCCCCGATAGCTCCGTTAAGCTCGCCAAACTTATCCTGTGCATCAACAATAGCCTTCTGCTCTTCTTCTATGGCCAGCTTTATCTTTTCTGAAAGCTGTACAGATTCCTCGGAATTCTTAAGGATCTCTTCAGCTATCTTTCTGATGGTAGAAGCACCGTCATTACTCTGTTCGGACAACTCACTGATATTTGTGGCGACAACTGCGAAGCCTCTTCCAGCCTCACCTGCTCTTGCTGCCTCTATTGAAGCATTAAGTGACAAAAGCTGTGTCTGGTTTGCAATACTTATAATAAGGTTTATAGCTTCATTTATCTTATTGATAGAATCATTTGTAAGAAGAATCTGTTTATTGATACTGTCAACACTCTCTACAGTGCTCTTTGAAGAATTAAGCACTCTGTCCATTCCGGAAGAAGCCTCTGAGCTGGCAGAACGCATTTTATCTGCTATGTCGGTCAGAGCATTTACATTTTCACCTATCTCATTAACCTTGTAACCCATGTCTATAACCTTGCCGTTTACATGCTCAACGCTTTCAGCCATGCTCATTGCACCCTGAGCAAGATCATCAACCGCCTGTGAGATCTGGCCTGCCGAATCAGCACTTTGACTTGAAAGTCCGGCAACCTCTCCCGCTTCACTGGTAAGGTTATTGGCATTGCCCTTAACCCCATTGATAGTATCCCCTAAATGGCTCTGCATCTGCTTCAGGTTCTCGATCATTATCTTGTTCTCATAAAGACCACTCTTGATATTTATATCCTCATGAAGATTTCCTGAAGTCATAACCCTCAGATTTTCAGCTATATCCACACTTGCCTGTCTGATCTTAAGAGCAAAGAATATTATTGCTGCAGATGCTATAACTATTATAACTGCTGCGATTATTACCAGGGTTCTGATAAGTGACCCGATTGCATCATTAACAGCAGCATTTGACTCACCGGCAAATGTCATACCGATTATATTTCCATTTGCATCCTTCAAAGGAAGATAATCAACATAATACTTCTTTCCTACTATTTCAACTCCTTCAGAAGTATAATGCTGGCCGCCATTTAGAACTGCACTTATGACCGCAGCCGAAGCCTTGGTTCCCTCAGCCCTCTTTCCGCTTTCATCCTTTACGGATGTAAGTACTCTGGTGTCACCCAAAAAAACAGTAAGAACTATATTTTCCGAAACATACTTATCCACATAATCATAACTCTTCATGGAACCCGTAAGTACTTCTTCACCATACTCATTATATCTCTCTGAAACAAACCTGTTATACATCTCATTGGCAACCTTAAGCTTCTGAGCTACCAGCTCTTCAACCTCACTTTCCATCAGGCTTGTTGCCTCAAAACAAATAACAACTGTTGCTATAAGCAAGGGTAAAAGCCCAAACATAAGCAACATTTTTAACATATCAATTCCTCTTCCTTTTTTCACCTTCCTAACCCCTTTCGTAAATTATTCATAAAAAAATCGTGTAAACTACTTATATTTTCTCTCTTTTGCCCTATATTGTCAATAAAAAAATCCAAAAACAGGATCTGCTTTTGGATTTTTTCAATGTCTGTATATAAACAGACTTACTCATACTGTATTTATCTATGCATTATCAAGCTTCAAGTTTGAAGAACTCAACGGCTTCGTTCATTCCCTCTGCCAGTGTCTTAAG
>JAILBX010000220.1 GCA_024680675.1 Lachnospiraceae bacterium
CTTGACAGGGGACTGGAACTAAATGTCTTATACAAGGATCAAAACATCAGATATCATGTTTTTGGCCAGGGAGATGACTATTGTCTTAATCGAAAACTGCTTTCTGATTTTGTCTCGATCAATGAAGAGTCCAATGAAAGAGATTCTATAATATTTCATAAGGATGCCTGGAATAATGACGAGGATCTTTTGAGGAATGCAGACAGGATAATTCTGGCTTCAGACTCGGAATGGGAAAATATAGATATATTACATACTATCCAAAAGTTCTTTTCCATAAAGGGTGATCTCTATATTTATAACAGTAATGTAAGAAGCGTGGCGACATCCTTTGGACAGGCCAGGGATATCCTTACTCCGGCCTTTGTACTTCATAACCGCCTTACGGATATGGCCTTGTGCAGGCATGAAATGTTCAGGTTTTATTCCGGCGAGGATATAGGTATGTGGGAGGATATCAGCAGTCTTGCCAAGGATATGAACTATTCCGCCACCGACCATATAAGTATTAAGGTGCGTATAGCTTTAGGAAATGAGGCGCCTCATAGTCCCTTTGATGAGATATCATCTGAAATATTAAGAAAGGCAGCAGCAGTTTATCATTCGGCTGATGAAAAAGAAAAGGCCAGATTTCTTGCCCTTGAGCATGAAAGATGTCTTAGATTTTATAAGATACATAATTATCGTTTTGGTGAAAAAACCGATGATAATGCCCGTACCAGTCCATTGGTTTGTTCATTTGAAGAGCTTAGCGAGCAGAAAAAGATGGTAGCAGAGACAGGATGGATGCTTTTGGATGAGCTGGCTTCTCATAAAGAAGCAAGAAGAAAGTAAAAAAAGTAATAAATGCGGAGTAATATATATGGCTGAAATAGGCAGAAGCGTCGAGGGTTATCTCTTTCAAACGGAGGATGATGCAAAGATCGCCAGAGAGGAAATTGACAGGATAAATTTTATATCATCCAAGATGGGTTCGGACAATCCGGCCGCAATACTGGCAGTTTATGACAGGATGGTTCAAAATAAGACCTTTATAACCCCGGTGGGACAGGAATATATGAGGACACTAAGGGATTACCTCTACAAATCCCCCCTGATAAAGGATGAACAGATAAAGGATATCCCCATAGTTGTTAACTACACAGAGGCTCTTAAGAGTGACGAGGAGAAGGCAAGAGAAAGACGCCAAAAAAACAGAAGAGTAAAGACCTTTAAAAAGGAATATAAAATATCACTCGGGATAATAGCTGCTTTGATCGCAGTTGTTATTTCCATGTTTATAATAGCTCTAAACTCTGATAATCCTAATATTCTAAACTATAAAACGGCTCTTGAAAATCAGTATGCATCCTGGGAGCAGGAGCTTAGCGAGAGGGAAGCAAGGATCAGAGAAAGGGAAGATGAGTTAGGAATATACGATTAAAGAGGTGTGTAAAAAAATGGATTCAATAAAAGTTCTTGTTGTGGATGATGAAAGCAGAATGAGAAAGCTTGTAAAGGACTTTCTTACAAAGGAGGGTTACAGTGTTTTAGAAGCTGAGGACGGCGAAATGGCTTTGGATACCTTTTACAGTGATAAGGATATAGCGCTTATTATTTTGGATGTTATGATGCCTAAGCTTGATGGTTATGCTGTTTTAAAGGAGTTGAGAAGCTCTTCTAAGGTTCCTGTTATCATGCTTACGGCAAGAGGTGATGAAAAAGATGAATTAAAGGGTTTTGAGTATGGGGTTGATGAATATATATCAAAGCCTTTTTCTCCTAAGATCCTGGTTGCAAGGGTAAATGCCATATTGAGAAGAAGTAATGTTATTGAGAGCGAAAGCGTTATGGAAGCCGGCGGAATAGCTCTTGACAGGGTGGCTCATACTGTTTCCATAGACGGTAATAAAATAGACCTTAGTTTTAAGGAATTTGAGCTCCTTGAGTATTTCCTTGAAAACAGAAATGTTGCCCTGTCCAGAGAAAAAATTTTAAATAATGTATGGAATTATGACTACTTCGGAGACGCAAGAACCATAGATACCCATGTAAAAAAGCTGAGGAGCAAGATGGGTGATAAGGGGGATTATATAAAGACCATTTGGGGAATGGGGTATAAATTTGAGGTTTGATAAAAAAGAAGAGATGCATTGAGCCCAGTAATAGTGGGCTCCCCGGGGATTTTGATAAGCTAGTATAGTTTTGTGGTTCATTTGGGTTTAGTGTAGAATACATGCTTAATCCCCTGTCGGTCCATAGGTGGATATTTTTGCACAATTGTGGTAAAATAATTATAATTGTTTGACAATTCTGCGGGTGCAGACAGTCGAAGAATATGCAAACGGTTCGGGGGTTCGGTTTGCGGATGATATTACCAAGGAGGGTATGTGATGTTTGGGAAAAAGCAGGTTACAAAGACACAGGAGCAG
>JAILBX010000237.1 GCA_024680675.1 Lachnospiraceae bacterium
TTTTTTTGCCTTGGCGGCAAAGTCCTCATCCTCTATCATGCTTATGATCCCATCCTTATAAGTACCTGTTGCCACTCCTTTTATATTCATACATTCCTCAGCAATAACAAAGCCTGCTGCCTGACTGAATTTGCTTCCATCCTTGCTGTAATTTGAATCAGGATCAGTCATATCAAAGGTATACAACCTTCTCTCTATCCTTTTTGGAGCAAGATAATAATTATAGTCATAAACCACTATCACAGGAGTAATTGCCTTTAGATTGACCTTACCGTCATCACTTTCTTTTTTGTTATAGGTCGTGGTGTTAAGTACCTTTACGGTCGGTTTCATTACTATTGGAGCTACCACATAATCCCCTGTAAGCTTTACTCCCGTATCAAGAGTTATTTCAAGAGTCACTTTCGTTTTTACCACATTAGGGACAAAACTGTTTCCATCACTTATTTTGATATATTCTCCGTCCCACTTTGCCTGATAAAGAAGATTTTCTCCGTTTGGATCTGTTCCCTTTATCGCTTCTTCCTTAATTATATCAACGGATTTTATTTTGCCCGAATACCCCTTTATTGTGGGTGTCAAAAAGATATTTCCTCCGGCCAGACCATCTATCTTTCCGCCGGCCTTAAAGGTAACCGGTTTTTGGGATGCCTTATTATCTATTTTTACTGTGAGCTTCTTTGGCTTTTTATCAAGACCATCATATGAAACAAGTAAAGCGATACTGTTCGTTTTTGATGTGCCTTTTTTACAGGTCACAGTAATAACCCCTTCTGTATCATCATAAGTATACTCAACCCCCTCAGGCAGGGAATCTTTGGGCTCAACCTTAACCTTTGCAGGATCCAGATTAACACCATCTTTAAAGGAAACAAGTACCTCTGCCTTGTCATCACCTGAACTGTTCAGCTTGACATTAGAAGGTGTAAGCTCAAGATCACTGTCTTCCTTCTTAAGGAAGTTAAACTTACTGTAACAATAAACTCCATCTATCCAGTCTGTATTCCGGATACGGATATATCCATTTCCCACATAGCCCGTATTCTCTATCTTGATCAGATTATCCTCTGTAAGAGCTACAGATACCTTATCTACCTTATTTTTCTTGGCATCAACATAATCTGTTTCCCATTCTCCTCCTCTTTTTTCAACAGTTAGTACGCTTTTTCCGCTCTTCTCATCCAGATAGAATATTGCGGGTTCTTCATTACCTGCATCATCCTTTACACGTAGCTTTTCATATATAGTTCCCTTATTCCTTATAAAGGTAAAAACAGGCATCTTCAGATCAAGCTTTATCTTTGTAGTTATCTCTCTTTCCTCTTTTTCATCAAGGAACTTATATTTCAAAGTAACAGAAGCCTTCTTTATTTCGTCAAACTTACTAAAATCCACTCCATCCTTCACTTTGATACCTACTGTTGCATAGCCGTTTCCTAGCACGGCTTTTAAGCTATCCGCACTGCACAGCTCAAAATAATCATTTTCAGCAATACTTATGCTGTCAGGATCCACCTGGGTATTTGCATCGCTAAGATAGAATACTGCATAATCCTTCTTATCGAAAAGTCTTAAGGAGTTTATCTGCTTTATTTTTGCATCAGCAAAAGCCTGCTGATGATCCTCAACCTGACTTATCATGTTTTTGGATTCGAAAATGGTATAGAGAGTCACATCTCCCCCTTCTCCCGATCCGATGGTATCAACACTTACCTCTGTAACTTCATCTTTATAGTCCTTGCTTAAAGACCAGCAGATAAAATTCTTCTTTTCTGAAAACTCCGGGTCTATCTCACCCTTATTTACCTCCTCTGCTGTGGGAAGTGTCGTACTGTAAGATTTTGAATATCCCCAGGGAAGATTCTTGGAATCTATTCCCACATAGCTTATGTTATACAATCTATTGCCCCATACGGCATACAGGGTTATCTCTCCTGTATCAGAGTCTATACCTTTAAGATCCATCATATCTACCAGCTCAAGTACAGTAATATCTGAAGCCCGGGTGATGGGTATAAAATATTCATCCTCTCCTTCACTTCCGCCTGTATTGAAAGACCATCCTATCATTCCATACAGGTCTGATAAAGCAGTATATCCTTTATTCCTTATGCTTGCAGTCCAGGTCTGTCCATTATCTGTCCACTTGCTCTCTTCTTTTATTTCTATGCTTTCCCCGGCAAATTTATTAAGCTGTTCCTGGCTTTTTTCATAGGTTATTTTATAACTTAAGGGCTTCCAGACTGCACTTATTTTTAAGGTGCCTGTTTTTCCGCTTGTATCAATTATATATTTTTTGGAACCATCAACTGATTGCGAAGGTACCTTGCTTTCTGTCCCCCCACCAAAGCTGCAGGTCCAAAGTGAAAATCTAAGATCTTCGGTCAGGCCTTCTGTACAGGGATCCAGCTCAAGCTTATCCCCTGCCTCATAGTAAAGTCCCCAGGGATAATAATTGGGATTTTTAGCCCCCTTAAGACTTTCTGTATCAAAAACAATATTGGCATCCACCCAATTGGGTATCAGCTCTATATTGTTAATTTTGGCATAGGATTTTATATCGGATACTTTTGTACCTGCGTCAACATACTTTGTAACAATACGGGTTCCATACTCATAATGCCCCGAACCTGCTGAGCCATCCCCTTCAACCCAGTACTTATATGTCTCTGTAACCTTACAGCTAAAGGTCTCTGTCTTTCTCACAGCCTTTCCTGCCTTGGTATAAAGAATAGGGGCTAGCTCAGATTCACTGTCTGTAGAGGAAAAGGTCTGGGTAACAATTCCCTTTTCATCGATACTCAGATCATCCCTTTTGTCAGCATAATCCTTAGCATCCTCCCAAAGCTCTGCATCGTCCTTTACAAAGGTTATGGTGTACGCTGCCGCATCACTTTCAAGGTACTCTTCAAGAGAGAGCCCCTCTTCAAGCCCCTCTTCAACAGCCTCCTCACTTAATCTATCCTCTGAAGGAGCTTCTTCCTTCAGAGTATCCTCATTAATGCTTTCTTCTGAACCCTTTTGCTCAGCTTTCTCATCTAAAAGCTCTTCCTGCGAAGCAGTTTCTTTTTCCGCTGAGTAAACCAGTGGCGCGATCCCCTCCGTTACCCCAAGGAAGGTTAAAGCAAAGGCTATAAGAATTCCCAACAGCCTTTTTGCCCTTTTCATTTCCATCTTCATTTTTTCTCCTTTCACTCCTTTAAAAAATTATAGATTAAAAATGCCGAAATCTATCTGCTAAAGCGATAGAGGCTGTATTCACTGTTGCTCTCTATCCGTTTAACATTCATATTACCATAGTGATCATAGATAAATTCTATTATCATATTAAGATCATATCTGTCATCTCCATAGAGAAGAAGGTAAGTATCTTCTCTGTCAAAAAGAGCTGTCATTGGATTTTCCGCGCCAAGCTCCTTAAGGAGACTCTTATAATAGGGCTGTCCGTAAAACCACCATCCCAGTGGTATATATTGCCTGTAAAATTCCTTTCCGGCTAACTTCCCCTGATCTGTATATGTTTTGCATACCCTGATCCATCCGGTCTCAAATGTTTCCTCGCCTTTTCTCCCCTTAAATTCATTTCCTCCTGCCACCAGATATAAGCTGCCCTCCTTAAGATCATAGGGCAAAGCTCCGTCATCTGCCGCTGTTCTTGAGTCAAATGCCGTTGTGAGCTTATGAAAATGAAGCTCGGAAAAGCCCTTCGATAGAATGGCAGCTGAAAGGAGGAAGGAAAGAATGCATAGAAAGATATCATATCCCCTGTCCTTCCTCTCCTTTTTCCCACTGCAGAGAATAAGGATCAGGGTCGCAAGCTCTACCGGCATCCATACTCTGTGAGGAGCCCTTCCCCTGCTTACGAAGTAATACATGATAATAAAGCTTCCTAAAAGGGTAATAAGGATCTTTATCCCTTCCTCAGTACTCTGCCTCCTCAAAAAAGAAAGCAGTGCCAAAAGTAATAATATAAGGACAGGAATCCCCAATCTTTGCGGACTTTCAAGAATATCCTTTAACATCTTTGCCAGACAAGCGGCAAAGCCTTTTAATGTAAGGGGAAAATCAATACGAGCTCCAACCTTTCCTATTGCTTCAAACTTTTCTTTATCCATTATCTCAGTATCCGCGTGAAGCCAGCTTAAAGCAGCTTTATATTCACTTTCCCTTACTTCCAACGCCTTGGCCTTATCCTTTACATCCGTAAAAAATTCCATGGGGTAGTCACCTGTTATAACCCTCATATTATCATGGATCATTCCTGAACGGTAAGGCTCATTCGAATAAAAAACTTCTCTTGTTACAGTAAGGAATAAAAAAACAAGGATAGTGGGAAGGACAAGCCTTAAAAGCTTAAAAAGGGATGCTTTAAGCTCTGTTTTTTTTCCCTTGTTTTTGTCATATTCCACTTTCAGCCTGAAGAAGGTTTCCAAAAGAAAATATGGTATGAATATGAAGGCCGCCTGCCATCTCTGCATAAGGCCTGATCCAATAAATATTGCTCCCAAAAGAGCCCCTCTTCTCTGATCCCTTTCAGACTCTGTCCCAAAAAGGGC
>JAILBX010000243.1 GCA_024680675.1 Lachnospiraceae bacterium
TGTTCTCTGTTAAAGGAGAATCTTTTTAGTTTTTCTCCCTGAGAGTTCTTTTTTGACTTATGATCCTGCTTCGGAATATAGTGATACTTTTTCCCATTCTTTCCATAAGCTTTCTCAAAATATTCCCTGTCTCTTTCACGGCTGCCGTCAACATATACCTGATCTGCATCTTCAAGCAGCGCAAAATAATAGTCTTTTTGCAGTTCTCTTCCAAAATAGGCATCCGTCACATCCTTCAACAGTACCCCAAGAGATGCCCCATCCATCAGCAGATGATGCACATCCATAAACAGATAAGTGTTTTTATCTGTCCTGAATACCCTTGCTCTGAACAGACAGCTGTTCAGAATCCTTTTGAAAGGATATACCAGATTCCTGGCAAGATTTTCTACGTCATCCTCGCTTATGTCTTCCACCTTTAACTCCGGAATTATTGACGGATCATATCTCTGCTGCAGATCGCACTTATCATTGTATTCAAATACAACTCCCAGTCCGGGGTGATTATTGATTGCTGTTTTAACAGCATCGCATAATCTGTCTGCATCGATTTCCTTTTTGAGTCTGACCAGAAAATGTGTGTTGCTCCACATGGTTGATCCCGGATTATAAAGCTGATTATCTATCATCTTAACCTGCATCGGTGACAGTCTGTGCGGCACAGTTCTGGCCTGTTTTTCTTTCTCATCCAGACCTTTACGATCCTTTGCTCCAAGCGCAACAGCAATTTTTTTCGGTGTTCTCTTCTGGAAAATATCGGCAGCGGTAAGGCCTTCTATCCTGGCATATGCAAGGACAGCCATAGCCTTGAGTGAATCTCCTCCAAGCTCAGCGAAGTCATCCTCCGTACCGATCGTGCCTTCCTCCATGCCCAGCGCTTTAGCAAAGGCAGTACACAGGCTTCTCTCAATATCATTCTCAGGCGCGACATACTCTGCTTTTAATTCGGATATATCGGGATCAGGCAGAGCTTTCCTGTCAATTTTACCGTTTGTCGTAAGAGGCATCTCCTCTACACGTCTCATTATCTGGGGAACCATGTACTCCGGAAGCTTATCCTTCAAAAATTCCACATAAGCATCCATATCAGGTTCATTTTCACAGATGTAATAACCGGCCAGGAATTCTTTTGAACCGCTCTTGATAACCTTTACAGCACCTGAATTAATGCCGTCAAACTCAGACATAACCTTTTCGATCTCATCCAGTTCAATCCTGAAGCCTCTGAGTTTGATCTGATTATCGATTCTGCCAAAAATACTCACTTTTCCATCAGGATTCCACATACACAGATCGCCGCTGTGATAGGCGTTCTGAAGACCATGCTTAAAAAATGCCGCTTCCGTCTTTTCGGGAAGGTTGATATATCCTCTTCCAACCTGGTCACCTGCAATAATTAGTTCTCCCTTTATGCCGGCAGGAAGTTCATTGCCGAACTTGTCGTATATATAGAAGCAGGTATTTGCGATCGGATTTCCAATGGTTAAGTTTTCAGGATCTTCCACCACATCAGCAGAGCATCCCATTGTGCACTCCGTAGGTCCGTAAACATTTAAGATAACACTGTCTTTTCTTATATCCCTGAGCGCCTTATATAAAGTGGCCGGAAATGACTCAGCGCCAATATCGTAAAAGGTCACCTGTTCAAGGGCCTTTCTCGATGAAGGAATTCCCAGAAGACTTAAAAGATAAGTCGGAGTACACGTAATTCCATTGACGCCGTTATCTGTGATCAGTTTAGCGAGACTGTCAGGGTCATGTATCTCCTCATCTGTAGCAATCACAACGGTATTGCCGTTACACAGAGGTACAAACTGTTCCACCACTGATACGTCAAAAGAAAAGGCTGCAAGCGCAAGGCATACTCTTCCCTCTTTGGCATAATTCATTATCTCAACGGATTTTTCGTTTCTGTGTACATAATTGGCGATATTTCTGTGTTCTATCATAACGCCCTTGGGACGCCCCGTTGATCCTGAAGTATAGATACAATAAGCAAGATCAGATCTGCCTGACTGTTCATGACGATACTCAGCCTTTAATCCTTGCGCAGATATTTCATCAGGACTCGATACCCCAAACATATCCTCCAGAGTTAATATATTGTAATCATATTCTCTGAGTCCTTCACGTGCTTTACTTATATCCCCTGATGTAATCAGGAGCGGGATTGAAGCATCAAGCATGCAGAAGTTTATACGTTCATCCGGATACTCCGGAATAAACGGAACAAAAGCTCCTCCCGCCTTGAGTATTCCGTTTTCTACCACATAGGCATAAACAGATCTTTCAAGCAAAACTCCGACAGGGACATCCCTTCTTATACCCTTTTCCAAAAGCTTTGAAGCGACAAGGTCAGACAGCAGATCAAGTTCCTTGAATGTCAGAGTCTTTCCGCGGCAGATAACCGCTTTTTTATCCGGACTCTTTTGGGCAAAGGCAGCGATCTGCTCATGCACCGGCACGAAATCCATTTCATATGAAGTATTGTTAAAAGCATCAATCTGGGCTTTTTCGGCATCGCTCATCATCACGATATCACCGATTGTTTTGCAGGAAAGAAGCTGACTTGCAATGATGAAAAAGTGATCGGCAAAGCCTTTGATCCATTCTTCAGAGAATCTTTCGTTCCTGTACTCAATTGTCATGTTATAAAGACCATTGGTGGCAAAAAACTGAATGGACATACATCCCGTCACCATACCGGTATGATACTGCTCCATGAAATAGGAGTCGCTCTTTAAGAGCTGTTCTCCACTTGCTTTACCCATATTGTCAGTAAAAAGATCTCCCTGATAGATGAACTCAACATCCTCATTGACAGGGCATTCCTTCAGTACTTCATCAAAGGAATAGATATCAGTACTCATGTTTGAAAATACCTGCTTGCTAATAGCAGTAAGGAATGTATCAATATCCGTATTTTCAGAAAGATCCCCGTATACAGGAATTCTCTTTATCAGAGTGCCTATTGTATTATTCATTACATGAAGGGATCTTCCGCTGTATACCGTTGAAAATGATACCTGATCAGAGTACAAATACTTTCCGAGGAGTATTGCCATTGCTCCCATAAAGAATGAACTCTCGGTGATCTGGTATCTGTTACAGAATGCTTTTACCGTTTCGGTACTAAGTGTCTTCGGCTCATATCTGTAATTCTTGCTCACTCCGGGAGTAAGTGGTTTATTCAGATCTCCCATCAGGGGATCCAGACCATCCATCTTCGCAAAGAGCTTTTTATAATACTCGGCAGCCTTATCATGCGCTCCGCTGTCAATAAGAGCTTTCTCATACATTCCCACCTGCTGAATACAGCAGTCTTCACCCACAAGCGCATCACCTTTAAGTGCCCTGTTAAGGTCAGAGATCAGAAGACTCAGCGATGTGCCGTCACTTGCGATAAGATGTGACTTAAGGAGAAGATAACAGCATTGTTCTGTTTTATACACAGCAAAATGAAACAGCAGATTGTCCAATATCTTAACAACGGGCATATAACTGTTTGCAAAATCTATTCTTTTATCTGATTTGCCTTCAAACACAGGTACTTCGATTTTCTCATCGGGAACCATGACCATGTATGGAAGGTTGTCTTCGCCGCACTGAATTTTATATTTTAAGGCAGGATGCGCATCAAAGAGCTTATTAACCGCTTCCGTCAATTTGATTTCGTCAATCCCGGGCTCAGCCTCCATCATGTACTGCAGCGTGTAGGTTTCCCTGTTTCCGCCGGTTATACCCTCAAGGTATATTCCAAGCTGGGTCTTTGTCAGCGGATATTTGTCCCTGTCCATGGGAGGAATCT
This sequence comes from Lachnospiraceae bacterium, assembly GCA_024680675.1. Lineage (GTDB taxonomy): Bacteria > Bacillota > Clostridia > Lachnospirales > Lachnospiraceae > UBA2868. Next base: position 3,809 of record JAILBX010000243.1, read on the forward strand.
TTCCTGCATTTTTGGAGTTTTCAATAAATAGCGCAAGTTCTCTGGGTGCAGGATTGCTGTTGATATCTCCGTAGGCTAAAGAATATCCATCCTCTTCAAGAACTGAGAGAAGTCTTGAACCGCTGAGAGAAGTTCCGCCATTCTCAAAGAAATTCCCTATCGCACTGAATTTTCTTATTCCCAGCACTTTGGCGAAGCATTCGCACAAATGCTTTTCCAGGTCTGTCTCGGGTTCCACATAGTCGGATCCTTCAAACAGAACCTCCATCTCCATGAGTTTCATGTGGTCAATCTTTTTGCTGCTGTTCAGCGGCATCTCATCAAGATGTACATAAACGCCCGGTATCATATAATCAGGCATCTTTTTTCTCAGGCTGTCCGTAAGTACTTTGGTTTTAAACTCTTTCGATGAGGTATAAAAGGCAACAAGAAAGTCCTCCTGATCATTGTTTTTCATAAGAACTTTACACTGCTTTACTCCGTCGATGTTCATGATCAGGTTTTCAATTTCTCCAAGCTCCACACGCTGGCCATGATATTTGACCATGTCGTCTTTTCTGCCTGTTATATGATAATTTCCCTTTTCATCCCGAAAAGCAATATCTCCTGTCTTGAAATAGCGCTTTCCATCGACAATAACAAAAGATTTCCTGTTGTTCTCCTCAAGGTTTTGGTATCCTGTGGAAATACATGGTGAAGACAGCCAAAGCTCTCCACTCTCGCCATCTTTGACCGGATCACCATTTTCATCTACGATCAAGGCATTAGCGACAAAAGACAGCTCTCCGGCACTGAGCTCACGATCCTCTGCGGTAATGATCTTTCTTAATATTCCCGAATTCGTCTCAGTGCTTCCGTAGCCATTAATGAGTTTAATCGTTGGATTTATTTTTAATACATCATCCAGAATCTGTGGGTTACCCTTCTCTCCGCCAAAAACCAGGACATCAAGAATTGCAAGCGCATGTCTCGAAGACTTGACCTCCATAACATTCTTCAGGAATGAGGGGGTCATGAATACACTCTTGACGTTATATTTAAGCATTTTTTCAGACAGCTGTTTTATATTTCTAAAATCTTCTTCCGCGGGAAAAACCACAGTTCCTCCGTTGTAAAGTGACAAGTAATCGAAACTGGCTACAACAAATGATATCTGTGTCAGAGCCATAGTTATTTTCTGCTCCGAACAAT
>JAILBX010000250.1 GCA_024680675.1 Lachnospiraceae bacterium
TATCATTTCGTATCCAAGAATACACTGTATTAATGTTTCACTAATATTAAAGGGTAATGGATTTACAGTAATCTGATTGTTATCAAGCTTTGTTATCTGAAGGATATTGGTTATTAATTCTGAAAGGTCAGAGGCTGCAGCCTGGATTTTTTTTGAATACTCCTTTTCTTCATCTTTATCAAGATTATTCGAAACCATTAAACTGGAATAGTTTGATATTACGGAGATAGGAGTTTTTAACTCATGTGACACATTAGATATAAAACTGGATTTTAAGATCTCAGTTGAACTAAGTTCTCTCACCATTGAATTAAAATCCAAATATAGCGCATCTATTACATCTGTTTTTCCGTCGATCCTATGAGGTGGAAGCTGAACCGTATAGTTTCCGCTTGAAACTTCTCTGGCGGCTTTTGCAATTCTCAATAAAGGTTTAGTGTATAAAGTATAGTGCATATAGCTGGCTAAAGCGGCCATAGTAATAGATGATACTATGATCAAAGTAAGTATCGATCCTGCAAGAAAAGCACCGTTTTCGGGTATGAAGTCAATGCTTTGGGAGATACTTAGAAGAATTCCTGAATATAACATTATTAACAGAGAATTTATAATGGTAGCTTTAGGGGAAAATAGACTTACATTTATTCTTGGGTCAGAGACTTCCTGATAAAAGTGATTTTTAAAAAATTTCATATTTTTTGTCCTTTTTATTTTGATTTGTTAATTACACCTTTATATCCTATACCTCGGACAGTTGATATCTTGATATCATCACAGTCGGATAGCTTTGCTCTTATATTTGTTATAAAGACATCTATGGATCGGGGAGTGCTTTCGTTATCAAGGCCTCCAAGCTCCTCAAGCAACTGATTTCTTGAAAAGGCATGGCCCGGATAGGTTAAGAGCTTAAAAAGAAGTTGAAATTCTTTGGTAGTAAAGGGAATTTCTTCACCATTTAAGCTTACAGTCATAGAGCCTTCATCCATTTCAAAGCTGCCTATTGTCAGCTTGTTTTGGGTGGAGATGTTTGCCCGACGTAATATGGCATCAATTCGTAGGAGCAGTTCATCAAGGTTTACGGGTTTTACCATATAATCATCTATTCCTATCTTATATCCCTGCTTTTTTGAATCAAAGTCGTCCTTGGCAGTCATAAAGATAATGGGTATGTTAGGATTGTCTTCCCTTACGTTTTTAGCAAATTCAAAACCGTCTATTCCCGGCATCATTATATCGGAAATTATAAGATCGATTTTTTGATTGTAAAGTTCGTCATAGGCATCCATTGCATTGGTGCAACCGATAGCAGTATAGTTATTCATATTTAGGTGACGACATACGGATATATTCAGATCCGGATTGTCCTCTAATAATAATATTTTTATCATATCAATTTGTATTATTAATTTATAAGTAAATTAACATATCCTCCTTCTAGTACTTTTCTATACCATTATACATCAGGGCTTTACAGGAAAACAATGAATCAGCTGACAGACCTGAAAAGAAAAGCCCCATCGTCATAAGAGCTTAGCTGTAGGCATTATAACTCTCAGACAATGGGGTGGCATAGGGAGATTATATTAACTTATCAGATTTCCTTTAATATCATATAGCTTTCCGTCCTTACCTTCAACTTCTATTGTAACGTTGCCATAGGCTATCATAGCGCCGGGGATGACAAGATAAGGAACAAGCAGAAAGCTTCCAATACCTACTGCCATGCTTGCGGCTACAGGTAAAGTAAATAGTTCTTCATTATTCTTTTTAACTATTATATTTGATACTTCACCAAGTTTTACGCGTTTTGTAAGTTCTTCCAAATCCTGCTTGGTTTCATCGTTGATGTCAGGAGCGTTAGAAGCTTCTTCCTTGAGCCATTCAACTTCATCCTTTATTGTTTCTGAAAAAGGACGACATTTGAAGCCAAGTTCAGTTTCTGCTTTTGTACAATCAAAATCATTATTTCGAGTCAGATTATATAGTCCGAAATCTGTCAGAAGAGGTTCTTTTTTTGTAAATTTACTTTGAAATTTTAAGACCTTTACTGCAACTCCGGCTACACCTTTTGATAGTATATTTGCGTGAATATCAAGATCGGCGGCTTGATTTATCAGTTCATAAAGTTCTTTCATAGTAACAAGTTCATTACCCATGATGTAACATTCGCCACGACGACCTTTTTCACAACATGCTATAACTCCGTTGGCCAGATCTCTGACATCCACACTGTTAAAGGTTCCTTCTAACCCAATCTTTACTTCGCCACTCATATACTGTGCTACCATCTGTGCTACCGGACCAAAAGAGAAGTCGTTTGGTCCACATATTCCTGAGGGGTGAACAATAGAGGCATCTAATTCGGGATGGGCAGCCACTGCATCAAGAACTGCTTGTGATGCTTCGGCTTTAGTAACTGCATAATAGCCGACAAGAC
>JAILBX010000258.1 GCA_024680675.1 Lachnospiraceae bacterium
TCACAGAACTTATCATCCTTTAAGCATCCAAACTTTATGAAGGGGGATATATCATCCCAATACTTCTCATACTCTTCCTTCTCGGTTTTACACATTCCGGAAAGCTTATCTGCAACCTTCTTTGAAATATAGTCGGATATCTTCTTTACAAAACCATCATTCTGTAAGGCTGAACGGGATACGTTAAGGGGAAGATCCGGACAATCGATAACACCCTTAAGGAGCATCAGGAACTCAGGTATGACTTCTTTAATGTTGTCTGCAATAAAGACCTGATTATTATAAAGCTTTATAGTTCCTTCAATAGACTCATATTCCATATTGATCTTGGGGAAATAGAGAATACCCTTTAAGTTAAAAGGATAATCCATATTCAAATGGATCCAGAATAAAGGCTCCTTGTAATCCATAAATACCTTTCGGTAAAACTCCAGATACTCATCCTTTGTACAGTCATTGGGATGCTTGGTCCAAAGGGGCTTTGGATCGTTAATGGGAACAGGTCTCTTAAGGATCTTAACCTTATCCTTTGCGGGAGAAACTTCCACCTTCTCCTTGCTTCCGTCCTCCTTTTCCTTTTCCTCGTATTTTGCCTCTTCATGGATGGTCTCTATAACAGTGTCCTTATCGGTCTTCTCAGAAGCATCTATGGTTTCATACTCAGGCTCTGCATTGGCCTTCTCAAGGAAAATGGGATAGGGCATAAAGGAACAGTATTTTTTAAGTATCTCCCTTACCCTGAATTCATTGGCAAACTCAACACAATCCTCTGAAAGGAAAAGTGTTATTTCTGTTCCGACCTCGCTTCTGTCTCCTTCGTCCAGAGTATATTCGGTGCCTCCGTCACACTCCCAATGAACGCTCTTTGCACCTTCCTTATAAGAAAGAGTATCGATATGTACTTCATCGGCAACCATAAAGGCAGAATAGAAGCCAAGACCAAAATGTCCTATTATCTGGTCTTCATTTGTCTTGTCCTTATACTTTTCAAGAAAAGCGGATGCACCTGAAAATGCTATCCTGGTAATATACTCTTCTACCTCATCCGCATCCATACCTATACCGGTATCAATAAACTTCAGGGTCTTTTCCTCCGGATTTGCGATAACCTTTATCTTATTCTCAAAATCATCCGGATATGAATATTCACCTATCATATCCAGCTTCTTTAACTTTGTAATGGCATCGCAGCCGTTAGAGATCAACTCTCTTACGAAAATATCATGATCCGAATATAACCATTTCTTTATAATCGGAAACATATTATCGCTGTCAATTGACAAACTACCTCTTTTAGCCATAATTTCACGCTCCTCACTAAATATTCTAAAATCTTTAATAAAGAGTGTAATACACATAATTTGATAAGTCAAGAAAAAATTAGCACTCATTTTAAATGAGTGCTAACAGAATACCTGCCACTGCACTTTCACCCCCCTCTCTCAGAGGCTTTTTTCATAAATATGCTAAACTTCTTAAATATCTTGTACTTGTATTTTTCCCCCTCTTGATATACTATACCTAGTATAGTACTTAAAAAATTCGGCTCTGATATTCACTTTACAGATATTAGAGAGCCTGATCTAAAAATCGTGACACAAAAGGAGAAATATAATGAAATACTTTGGAACGGACGGCTTCAGAGGCAGGGCCAATGAAAATTTAAGAGTTGAGCATGCTTTAAAGATAGGACAGTTTCTGGGCTGGTACTTCGGAAAAAAGCTTGGAAGAAAAGCAGCCTGTGTTATCGGTAAGGATACAAGACGTTCAAGCTATATGTTTGAATATGGTCTTTCGGCAGGTCTCACCTCTACCGGTGCTGATGCTTATCTGCTTCATGTTACCACTACTCCAAGTGTTTCCTATGTGGTTCGCAGTGAAAAATTTGATTTTGGGATAATGATAACCGCAAGCCATAATCCCTATCATGATAACGGGATAAAAATAATAGACTCTGATGGTTATAAAATGGATGACTCGGTTCTTGAGGAGATTGAGAAATATATCGATGACGAGATAGAAATTCCCTTCAGCGCTGAAAATGTAGGCCGTTGTACCGACTATTTTCAGGGAAGAAATAAATATATCAGTTATCTTTCCCAGGTTCCTCTTCATTCCTTAAGAGGTTATAAGATAGGTCTTGACTGTGCCAACGGATCAGCCTTTACCATAGCTAAAACCGTTTTTGATATGCTTGGAGCCGATACCTATGTGATAGGCAATTCTCCTGACGGTACAAATATAAATGTAGACTGCGGATCCACCCATATCCAGGCCTTAAGGGATTTTGTGAAAGAAAACCATCTGGATGCGGGATTTGCCTTTGACGGCGATGCCGACCGCTGCTTTGGAGTAGATGAGAATGGCGATCTGGTAGACGGAGACGCTATAATGTATATAGGAGCCGGCTATCTAAAGGAAAAAAACAGTCTGGTTGATGACACCGTAGTAGTAACGGTAATGTCAAATCTTGGGCTTTTCAATGCTCTTAAGGAGCTTGGTATAAAAACTGTAATAACCGATGTTGGAGATAAATATATCTCCAAGGAAATACAGGATCATGGTTACAGCATAGGAGGAGAACAATCCGGTCATATCATTTTTGACCGCTATGCAACCACAGGTGACGGTATCCTTACTGCCATCATAATGTGTAATATCCTTGTTGAAAAGAAAACCGTATTTTCAAACTTGAAAAGAGGTCTTACCATATTGCCTCAAAAGCTGAAGAATTTGTCCGTTCCCGATAAGGATGCTGTTATGAAGGATGAGGAAATTCTTGCTTTTGCTGAAAACCTTAACAAGGAGCTTGGTGAAAAGGGACGTCTGCTTTTAAGAAAAAGCGGCACAGAACCCCTTATCAGAATAATGGTGGAGGCAGCCACTGAAGAAGAATGTGATAAGTATATTGGAGAGACCGAAACATTTATCAAAAACAGGATATATAAATAATTAATTTTGTAAACTAAATCCTCTAAAAAAAAGACCCCTCCGGGTCTTTTTTTTGCTTTTATCGTTATACTAGGATATCCCCAGCATATGTGTTGCAAAAGCAAAGTAGATCATAAGAGACAGCGCATCAACTATTGTGGTTATAAAAGGACTTGCCATTACCGCCGGGTCAAAGCCCACCTTTTTAGCCAGCATAGGGAGAGTACATCCCACTACCTTTGCTATGGTAACCTCAACCACAAGAGTGGCGCAGACAACTGCTGCCACCAGGATACTGACCCTGTCTATCAGCATCATCTTGAAGAAGTTGGTTACAGACAAGGTAAGGCCACATAGAACAGCTACTCTTATCTCCTTCCACACCACCTTGACAACATCCTTAAATTCTATTTCATTTAAGGACAGTCCACGGATTATGGTAACTGACGCCTGTCCTCCGGCATTTCCTCCCGTATCCATAAGCATTGGTATAAAAGAGGTTAAAACAACATAAGTACCCAGGGCATTCTCATAGTGAGTTATTATTCCCCCCGTCACCGTGGCAGAGATCATAAGTAAAAGCAGCCAGGGTATCCTCTTTCTATAGGTCTCAAAGATTCCTGTCTTCATATAGGGCTTGTCTGTGGGAACGATAGCCGCCATTTTTTCAATATCCTCGGTTGCCTCTTCCATAAGGATATCCATGACGTCATCGATGGTTATGATACCAACAAGCCGGTTTTCATTGTCCACAACAGGCATGGCAGTGAAGTCATATTTCTGGAAAAGCATTGCAACCTCTTCCTGGTCGGTCAGAGTATTTACTGAGATAATATTATCATTCATAATATCCCCAATTATCTCATCATCCCTTTTTAAGATCAGATGTCTTAAGCTTACCGTTCCCAAAAGATGCCTTTCATTGTCAAG
>JAILBX010000271.1 GCA_024680675.1 Lachnospiraceae bacterium
CATATGAATGTGGAGGATAATATTGCCTTTGGACTTAAGCTTAAGAAGAAAAGCAAAAGCTATATTAAGGATAAGGTGGCCTATGCCTTAAAGCTTGTTAACATGGATGGTTACGAAAAAAGGGAAACAACCCAGCTTTCCGGAGGACAGCAGCAGAGGATAGCTATAGCCAGGGCTATAGTTAATGAGCCTAATATACTTTTGCTGGATGAACCTCTTGGAGCTCTTGACCTTAAGCTCAGGCAGAGGATGCAGCTTGAACTGATAAAGATAAAGAAGGAAGTAGGTATAACCTTTATATATGTAACCCATGATCAGGAAGAGGCTCTTACCATGTCTGACAGGATCATTGTAATGAATAAGGGTAAGATACAGCAGATGGGAACTCCCAAAAGTATATATGATGAACCTCAGAATGCTTTTGTTGCCGATTTTATCGGAGAAAGCAATATCATAGACGGAATAATGATAAGGGACAGGCTTGTAAAGATACAGGGCGTGGATTTTAAGTGCGTGGATGAGGGCTTTGGAAGCAATGAGCCGGTGGATGTGGTAATAAGGCCTGAAGACATAAATATAGTCAAAAAGGGAGAGGGCTATCTGGATGGATGTGTAAGCTCCATAATATTTAAGGGTATCTTTTATGAGATAGCAGTAAAGGTGGGTGAGTACGAGTGGCTTATCCAAAGTGTAAATCTTGCTAAACCCGGAGACATAGTAGGTCTTAGTGTTATTCCCGATAATATTCAGATAATGCATAAACCGGAATCTGAAGCGCAGGAGGTAGTAAAGGAATATGGGTAATCCGAGGAAAGTATGTGCATACCCCTATATTATATGGATAATAGGTTTCACTGTTATTCCTCTTGGGATCATAGTTAAGTATGCATTAACTGACAGCACCGGAGTTTTTTCTCTTTATAACATATTGGCTATTGCACAGCCGGTACATTTAAAAGCTCTGATCTTTTCTACAGAGGTGGCCGTCATATGTACCCTTATCTGTATTCTTTTGTCTTATCCCCTTGTAATGTCATTAAAAAGATTGGGTTATATGGGAAAAAGGTTTTCTATTTTTGTTCTCATTCTTCCCATGTGGATAAATTTTGTATTAAGGCTTTTGGCCTGGCAGATGATATTATCAAATAACGGACTTCTTAATGCTTTACTTGAACTGCTTCATCTGCCGACTATTGCCATAGCAAATACAAAAACAGCTATGATGATAGGTTTAGTTTACGACTATCTTCCTTACATGATACTTCCTATTTATAACTGCATAGATGAAATAGATGATGACCTGATAGACGCGGCAAGGGATCTTGGAGCCAACGGTTTTACAGTATTTTTAAAGATAATATTCCCCTTGACAATACCCGGACTTCTCAGCGGTATAGTTATGGTCTTTGTTCCGTCTATGACCTCCTTTGTAACCGCCAATGTTCTTGGGGGAGGCAAGTATCAGCTTATAGGTAACGTGATCGAGCAGGAGTTTATGACTACCATGGATTGGAATCTGGGTTCGGGTTTGTCCCTGATCCTTATGATATTTACTTTGATAAGCATGGTATTTACATCAGGTAATGAAGAGCCGGGGAAGGAGTCTGCAATATGGTAGAAAAACTTAAGAACTTTATATGCAAATTCTATCTTCTTCTGATAACTCTTTTTTTACATATTCCTGTATTGCTACTTATAGTTTTATCCTTTAACGGGTCGAGAAACAGGACAAGCTGGGGAGGCTTTAGTCTAAAGTGGTATAAGAAGATGTTTTCCTCATCCCAGATGATGGATGCCTTTAGCAATACGATCTTAATATCCTTTTGCGCAGCCTCAATAGCCACTGTTATAGGTCTGCTTGCAGCACTTGGAATCTCTGCAATGAAAAACAGAGGCTATGGGATAATGCTGGCTGCAACCAATATTCCAATGGTAAATGCAGATATTGTAACCGGACTTGCCCTTATGCTATGGTTTATCAAGTTTATTCCCCTGGGCTTTACTTCGGTGCTGCTTGCTCACATAACCTTTGACATACCATATGTTGTTTTGAGCGTATTGCCAAGGGTAAAACAGATGAACGTGGCTGTTTATGAGGCAGCAAGAGATCTTGGCGCCAATGGGATATATGCTTTTTTCAAGGTCGTGATGCCACAGTTATACGGGAGTATACTATATGGGTTTTTTATGGCACTGACCATATCCATGGATGATTTTACTGTTACATATTTTACCAGAGGAGCCGGTGTTAATACCCTCTCAACCCTGATATACGGGGAACTGAAAAAGGGAATAGTGCCTGAAATGTACGCTTTGTCAACATTGATATTTGTTGTTGTTTTTGTTATTCTTTTAATAGTTAACTTTGGATCAGTCAGGAAAGAAAAGAAAGCTGTCGCCGCTTAAGGGACAGTTTATGGAGATGAGAAATTGAAAAAGAAAATTATATTTGCAGCTTTATTAACCGCATTTGTTGCTTTAAGCCTTAGCGCATGTAAATCCCAGGCTAAGGATTCCATTACCGTTTTTAATTATAGTATGTATATCGATCCTGAGATTTTGGATCAGTTTGAAGAGGAAAGCGGTATTCATGTTAATTACGAGGAGGCGCCTACTCCGGAGGAGCTGTACACAAAGTATAAATCAGGGGCTATTTCTTATGATCTTTTATGCAGCTCTGAATATATGCTCCAAAGGCTTATGAGCGAGGGAGAGCTTAAGGAGGTTGATTTTTCAAGCTTTGAAAATAAGGATAATATGAGCAGCCGCTGTATGGAAATGTGTAAGGATATCGATCCGGAGCATAAGTATTTAATGCCTTATTTTTGGGGGACTGTGGGAATACTATATGATCCCGATAAGACAAATGGTGAGATCACTTCCTGGGATTCATTGTTTAACGGAGAGTATTCCGGGAATTTTATAATGCAGGACTCCATGAGAGACAGTTTTATGGTGGCTTTAAAATATCTCGGATATTCGGCAAATACAACAGATGAAGCAGAGCTTTTAGAAGCTAAGGAGCTTTTGATCTCACAAAAACCTCAGGTTCAGGCCTATCATGTGGATGAGGTAAGAGATGAGATAATCGGAGGAAATGCTGCTTTGGGAGTCATATATTCCGGAGAGGGCTACTATGCATATCAGGAAAATGACAGGTTAAAGTACTGCATTCCCAAGGAAGGATCCAATTACTGGATAGATTGTTTCTGTATGACAAAGGATTGTAAAAATGTGGAGGGTGCTAAGAAATTTATGGATTTTCTTTGTCGCGAGGATATAGCTCAAAAGAATTTTGATTATGTATGTTATTCCTCGGCCATGAACTCGGTTGTTGATAATTACAGCGATGCAGAGAAGAACTTTCCAGCTGTAAACCCGAGCGACGAGGAGCTTAAAAGATGCGAGATGTTTAAACAGCTTCCTAAGGAAACTACCGAGAAAATGGGAGAGTATTGGAAGGAATTAAAGGCCAGGTAGATGCCTTTGGATAAAAAGGAGGTTATTTATGCTGAATAAGGAAAAAGCACTTAAGAAGCTGGAAAAATACGGTCAGGAGCATTTGCTGAGATTCTATGATGAGATAAGCATGGAAGAGCAAAGAGAGCTTTTAAATCAGATAGAGGAAACAGACTTCTCTGTACTTTTGAATGCTCTTGGTAAAGAGGATGATAAGGATCATGAGATAAGTCCTATAAAGGCTATGCAGCTTAAGGAAATAAGTGAAAATAAAGACAGGTTTTACAGGAAGGGAATGGATGCCCTTAATTCCGGAAAACTGGGTGCGGTGCTCCTTGCAGGGGGGATGGGGACCAGGCTTGGTTCAGATGCTCCAAAGGGTATGTTTGATATAGGTAAGACAAAGTCTGTTTATATATTCCAGAGACTTATAGAGAATCTCATGGATGTTACCGATAATCTAAGGAGCCCGGTTCAGCTTTTTGTTATGACCAGTGAAAAGAATCACAGGGATACAGTAAGCTTTTTTAAACAACATGGTTATTTTGGATATCCCCAGACTTCCATACATTTTTTCAAACAGGATATGGTACCCTCAACAGATGATGATGGTAAGGTCTACCTGGAAAGCCCCTGCAGGATAGCCACTTCACCTAACGGAAACGGAGGCTGGTTTTCTTCTCTTGAAAATGCGGGGCTTATTGAACTGATGGATCGGGAAGGAATAGAATGGCTTAATGTTTTTGCCGTGGATAATGTACTTCAGAGGATAGCCGATCCCTTGTTTTTGGGAGCAGTTTTAGATGGAGGATTTTATTCAGGTTCCAAGGTCATAAGAAAGAACGCCCCGGATGAGAAGGTTGGGGTTATGTGCTTAAAGGACGGGCATCCATCTATAGTTGAGTATTATGAGCTGGATGAGGATATGATGAATGAGAAGGACGAAAACGGAGACAGAGCCTATAACTTCGGGGTTATTCTCAATTATCTTTTTTCGGTGGATGAGTTAAAAAAGATATCAGGCATGAATATGCCCCTTCATATCGTTGAAAAGAAGATAGCCCATATAAATGATGAGGGCCAATATGTGGAGCCAAAGGAGCCCAATGGCCATAAATATGAAAAGCTTGTGCTGGATATGGTGGAAATGTTCCCTAATTGCCTTCCCTTTGAAGTGGAGAGAGAAAAGGAATTTGCGCCTATAAAAAACAGAAGCGGTGTTGATTCTGTGGACAGTGCCAGGGAGCTGCTTGAAAAAAACGGCTATGAATTGTAGATTTTTCTTGATTATTGATTTTGTTAGTGATATTATATACAAGGTTATATGCTAGAGTGTTAGGATGAACTTGTTGTTCATCCTTCTTTTTTATCGAAGAGGTAGATATGTCCAGAAGAGAAGAGTATGAAAAACTGACAGAGGATCTGGTACTTCCTATCCTTACAGATCTTAAGCTTGAGCTGTGGGATGTTGAATATGTTAAGGAAGGAAAGGATTATTATCTGAGAGTCTATATTGATAAAGAGGGAGGAGTTAATATAGATGACTGCGTGGATGTAAGCAGAAGACTGTCAGATCTTTTGGATCAAAAGGATCCTATTTCGGATGCATATACATTGGAGGTAAGTTCTCCGGGTCTTGGAAGAGCTTTAAAAAAGGATAAGGAGCTTGAAAGATCCATAGGGAGAGAGGTTGAGATAAAATTATACAAGCAGATAAATAAAAAGAAGGAATTTAAGGGTAAGCTTAAGGGCTATGATGCTAGCAGCATATCAATAATCTGCGGGGATGAGGATATTTGCTTTGAAAGAAGTGACGTTGCCGGAATAAAGCTGGCTATAGATTTTTGATTACCAAAGTTACTAATAGAGGAGGGAAGAAATGAACAATGAATTAATGGAAGCCATTGAAATGCTGGAGAAGGAAAAAGAGATAAGCCGTGACGTCTTATTTGATGCCATAGAAAGCGGCTTTGTGGCAGCATACAGAAATCACTTTGGTAAGGCTGATAATGTTAAGGTTGATATTAACAGAAAGACAGGGGAATATAAGATATTATCCGAGAGAGAGGTTGTTGAGACGGAAGATGACGTTATGGATCCCGTAACCGAAATATCTCTGGCTGATGCAAGGGTAATAGATAAAAAGGCAGAGGTGGGGTCCATAGTAAATGTTGAATTAAAATCCAAGGAATTCGGACGTATTGCTACCTCCAATGCCAAGGGAGTTCTTCTTCAGACCATAAGGGAGGAAGAGAGAAATGCCATTATAAGTCAGTTCTCCGACAAGGAGAAAACTGTTGTAACAGGTATAGTTCAAAGATTTATGGGTAAGAATATCAGCATAGATCTTGGAAAGTCAGATGCCATCCTGTCAGAAAATGAACAGATCCCCTCAGAGCATTTGAGACCTACGGAAAGAGTAAAGGTATATATTTACGAGGTTAAGCTTCCCCAGGAGGATAAGAGCGGGAATAAAAATACAAACAGAAGACCTAAGATACTGGTAAGCCGTACCCATCCGGAGCTTGTTAAAAAGCTTTTTGAGTCGGAGGTTACAGAGGTTCGTGATAAGACAGTGGAAATAAGAGCCATAGCCAGAGAAGCAGGCTCCAGAACCAAGATCGCCGTATGGAGTAATAATCCGGATGTGGATCCTGTTGGAGCCTGTGTGGGAATGAATGGAGTAAGAGTAAACTCTATCGTTGAAGAGCTCAGAGGTGAGAAGATAGATATAATAAACTGGGATGAAAACCCGGGTATACTTATAGAAAATGCTCTTTCTCCGGCAAAGGTGGTTTTTGTGATAGCGGATGGTGATGAGAAAACTGCTAAGGTGGTGGTACCTGATTCCCAGCTGTCACTGGCTATAGGTAAGGAAGGACAGAACGCAAGACTTGCCGCTAAGCTTACCGGCTTTAAGATAGATATCAAATCAGAGACCCAGGCAAAGGATGCTCCGGGCTTCAGACTTGAGGATTATTATGATGATGAAGATGATGACTACGAGTATGAAGCTGCTTCTGAGGAGGACTATGAGACTGAGGAGTATGATAGTGAAAGTCAGGATGAGCTCCCTGAAGATGATCAAAATACTATAAATGAGGTATCAGAGGCGGCAACAGAAGATGGAGAGGAAGCATAAAGAGGAAACCTTGAGGAAGTGTGTGGGCTGTAATGAAATGAGAGACAAAAAACAGCTTATACGGATCGTAAGAGGTAAGGATGGAGAGATTAAGGTAGACGAAAAGGGAAAGGCTTCGGGAAGGGGCGTCTATATTTGCAGAAAAAGGGAATGCTTTGAAAACGCTTCAAAAAGAAAACGATTGGAAGCATCCCTGAAGGCAAGGATACCGGAAGAGATCATAGAGGTGCTTGAAGAAATGGTAGATAGAGAATGAATCGTGATAAGGCTCTCAATATGTTGTCTATTGCGGCAAAGGGCAGGAATCTGTCAAGCGGTGAATTTCAGACAGAGGAAAGTATAAAGGATGGAAAAGCCTGTTTGGTAATTGTTGCAGGGGATGCATCAGAGAATACCAAGAAGCATTTTTCCGATATGTGCAGTTACTATCAGGTTCCCCTGATCTTTTATTCCAACAGGGAGGAGCTTGGAAGAGCTATAGGAAAGGAATTCAGAGCTTTGGTAGCGGTTAATGATAAGGGAATAGCTGACAGGGTTTTGGTTTTAACTGATAATAAAGAGTAATTCGGAGGTAATATTAATGGCAAGGATGAGAATAAGCGCGTTTGCAAAGGAAGTGGACAGATCCAGCAGTGAGGTGATCGACTGTCTTGAAAAACTTGGAATAATGGGAAAGAAAGCTATGTCTTCGATAGAAGATGATGAGCAGGAGAAGGTTAAAAGCGCTTTTGCAGGCAAGGCGAAGACTCAGACATCAGAGCAGAAGGTAAAGAGGGAGGAAGAAGGTCCTGAGCAGATTAAGGACGATTCCAACAGCTCTAATGCTGCAGCCGGATCAAAGCCGGCTCAAAAGAAGAAAAAGCCTAACATAATCTTTGTCAGTAATCCCCACAACTCACAGTCACGTCCCAGAACAGACAGGCAGGGGCAGGGAGGAAGACCCTCTTTTCAAAGAGACAACCAGAACAGAAATATGTCCACCTCAGGAAGACCCAATACCAGTCAGCTTATAAAACCAAGTGTACCAAGATCCCAGACCCATCTTCTTTATCAGGAAGATAAGAGAGAGAAGAAGTTAAGCCAACAGCCTGTGGAAAAGCAGCAGGAGAAGGAAGTTAAGAATGAAAACATCGAAGTTATTAAAGAAGTTACTAACAGCCCAAAACTTAAAGAAAACCTACAAGACAATAAACAGGCTCAAAACAGGAATAACAATAGCAATAGGGATAGCGGCAATAATAGTCGTGATAATGGACGAGCTTATGAACATAGAAATGAGAAAAATGAAAAAGTAAACAATAAGAATAATAGTTTTCAGTCAGGACCCTCAAGAGATCAGAAGGGGAAAAATCAGTTCTCCGGAGCGGATGCAAAGAAGGAAGGGGATTTCAAAAAGGAAGACCAGCACAGAGGGGATCAAAGACATAAGAATAACGATAAGCATAAAAAAGACCAGAGCTATATGAATGAAGACGGCTTTAAGGGCGGAAAACAGGTAAAGCTGATAAAGAGTAAGCTTGAAAAACCCGTGGAGAAAAAGCAGGAGCCTAAGGAAGAGGAAAAAATAAAGGTAATAACCATTCCGGAGCTTCTTACCATAAAGGAGCTGGCTGATAAAATGAAGGTTCAGCCGGCAGCTATAATAAAAAAGCTCTTCCTTCAGGGCAAGGTAGTGACTGTCAATCAGGAGATATCCTATGAGCAGGCAGAGGAAATAGCTGTAGAATACGACATTCTTTGCGAAAAAGAAGCTGTTGTGGATGTTATAGAGGAGCTCCTTAAGGAGGGAGAAGAGGATGAAAGCAGGATGATACAGCGTCCTCCGGTTATATGTGTTATGGGACATGTTGACCATGGAAAGACCTCTCTTCTTGATGCCATTAGGAAGACTCATGTGATAGACCGTGAGGCCGGAGGAATAACCCAGCATATAGGTGCATATGTTGTGAATACAGGAGGAAGGAAAATAACCTTCTTAGATACTCCGGGTCATGAGGCCTTTACTGCCATGCGTATGAGAGGTGCAAGCTCTACGGATATTGCCATACTTGTAGTGGCAGCAGATGATGGTGTTATGCCTCAGACCGTGGAAGCAATAAATCATGCCAAGGCTGCAGGAATAGAAATTATAGTAGCTGTAAATAAAATAGATAAACCAAGCGCAAATATTGACAGAGTAAAGCAGGAGCTGGCAGAATATGAGCTTATTCCCGAGGACTGGGGCGGATCTACGGTTTTTGCTCCCGTATCCGCAAAGACAGGACAGGGTATTGATGAGCTTTTGGACATGATACTTTTAACAGCAGATATTTTAGAGCTTAAAGCAGATCCCAAGAGAAAGGCAAGGGGACTTGTAATAGAGGCTGAGCTTGATAAGGGAAGAGGCCCTGTGGCTACAATGCTTGTTCAAAAGGGTACCTTAAGGGTTGGAGATTTTATAGCCTGTGGTCCATGTCATGGAAAAGTAAGAGCAATGATAGATGATAAGGGCAGACGGGTAAAGGAGGCAGGACCTTCAACCCCCGTTGAGATATTAGGTCTCAATGATGTGCCCAATGCGGGAGAGATATTTATCTCACCTGATAATGACAAGGATGCAAAACAGTTTGCGGAGACCTTTATATCCCAGAACAGGATAAAGATGCTTGACGATACAAAGTCGAGAATGTCTCTTGACAACCTCTTTGATCAGATAAAGACAGCTAATTTAAAGGAATTAAATCTTATAGTAAAGGCTGATGTTCAGGGATCGGTAGAGGCAGTTAAGGAAAGTCTCATGAAGCTTTCAAATGATGAGGTTTTAGTTAAGGTCATACATGGAGGAGTCGGTGCCATAAATGAGTCCGATGTGGTTCTGGCAGGGGCTTCAAATGCCATAATAATTGGATTTAACGTAAGACCTGACACTACGGCAAAGGGTATTGCGGATACTGAGGGAGTGGATATAAGGCTCTATAATGTAATATACAAGGCCATAGAAGATGTTGAGGCTGCCATGAAGGGACTTTTAGATCCCATATTTGAGGAAAAGGTTATAGGGCATGCTGAAATAAGGCAGATCTTTAAAGCTTCGGGAATAGGAAATATAGCCGGATCCTATGTGCTTGACGGAATGTTCCAGAGAGGAAGCAAAATAAGGATACAAAGGCAGGGAGAACAGATATACGAAGGTAATCTGGCATCCCTTAAGAGATTCAAGGATGATGTTAAAGAGGTTAAAGCCGGCTTTGAATGCGGTCTGGTATTTGACGGCTTCAATGACATACAGGAGCTTGATATCGTTGAAGCCTACATAATGGTTGAGGTTCCGAGATAATGAGAAAAAACAGTATAAAGAATACAAGGATAAATTCCGAGGTAATGAGGGAATTGTCTAATATAATCAGGTCTGAGATAAAGGACCCCAGGATAGCTCCGGTCACCTGTGTTACAGATGTGGAAGTTGCGCCGGATCTTAAAACCTGTAAAGCCTATATTTCTGTCCTTGGAGGGGAAGAGGAGAGAAAGCAGACCATGGAAGGTCTGAAAAGTGCAGAAGGCTTTATCAGGCATGAACTGGCCATGGCACTTAATCTGAGAAACACACCGGAGATAAGATTCATTTCAGATACATCAACTGAATATGGAATGAAAATGTCTAAGCTGATAGATGAGGTAAATAAAAATGGAGAGTCTGATTAAGGAAATAGGGGAAGCAAAAAATATAGGTATAATAGGACATGTGCGTCCTGATGGAGACTGCGTGGGTTCATGTCTTGGTCTTAAGGCATATCTGGATAATGCCCTTAAGGATGCAAGGGTAAGGGTATTTCTGGAAAAGCCCGGCGAGATATTCTCTTATATTAAGGGCTATGATGAGATCGACCCGGAATATCAGTGCGAGGAAGCTTTGGATCTTTGCTTTGCCCTTGATACAAGCGCAATGGAAAGACTGGGTAAGGGTCAGGATATTTTTAAAAATGCAAAAAAGACCATATGTATAGATCATCACATCTCAAATAAGGGTCTTGCAAACCTTGATCATATAGAGGCAAATGCCAGTTCTACCTGTGAAATACTGACTTCACTCTTTGAAAAACAATATATGGACAAGGAGGTTGCAACAGCTCTCTTTACGGGTATCGTTCATGACAGCGGCGTATTTCAGTATGATTGCATGTCAAAAAGATCCTTTGAACTGGTAGGCGAGCTCTGTGAGTATGATTTTGACAGGAGCAGGATCATAGATGAAACCTTCTATCAGAAAACCTATGTTCAGAATCAGATCCTTGGCAGAAGCCTTCTTGAAAGCATTCTTTTTATGGATGGAAAATGTATAGCTGCAGTAGTTGATAAAAAGATTATGGAATTTTACAATATCAACTATGAGGATATGAGCGGTATTGTTAACCAGCTGAGGATAACCAAAGGGGTTGAAGTGGCTATATTTATGTATGAGCTTCACAGACATGAATATAAGGTCAGTATGCGCTCAAACGGGAAGGTTGATGTGGCAAAGATAGCAGCCCTTTTCGGAGGGGGCGGACATGTCAGAGCTGCAGGCTGTACCCTTAACGGTACATATTATGATGTTCTAAATAACCTTTCACTTCATATAGAAGAGCAGCTTAAAAATTATAGTTCAGATGAATAATACAGATAAGAAGTCTCCCTTGAACGGGGTATTAAACGTATACAAGGAAGCTGATTATACCTCCTTTGATGTGGTAGCAAAGCTCAGGGGTATACTAAAGATAAAAAAGATAGGGCATACAGGCACTCTGGATCCCAAGGCCACAGGTGTGCTTCCTGTGTGTATAGGCAATGCCACAAAGCTGTGTGATATGCTTACGGATAAAAGCAAGGAATACAGAGCTCTTATGAGACTTGGCGTAAAGACCGATACTTTGGATGTTTTTGGCAGGGTGGAGAAGACCTGTGGTATGGACAGGATTCTGAGTCTTAAGGAGGATGAGATCATATCGGTGATCAAATCCTTTGAAGGGGACATTAAACAGACTCCGCCAATGTACTCAGCCCTTAAGGTTAATGGAAAAAGATTATATGAGCTGGCCAGACAGGGTATTGTTACCGAAAGAAAAAAGAGAGATATCCATATTGAAAGGATCGATATTGAAGATATAAGCTTACCCTTCATAAGCTTTACCGTAGCCTGTTCCAAAGGAACCTATATAAGGAGCCTCTGTGATGATATAGGTGAAAAGTTAGGAGTTTACGGAGCTATGGAAGCCCTCGTGCGCTTAAGATCAGGGGAATTTGGGATTTCTGAAGCAAAAAGCCTTGGAGAAATTGAAAAAGTATATGGAAAAGGGGATATCCGTGAGCTGATCATACCTGTTGACAGGATATTTGAAGGTCTTTCGGAGCTTTCAATAAAGACCTTGTCGGGAGAGGAAGGCCTTTTCTATAATAAGCTTTTAAAAAACGGGAACTCACTACCCGCCGAAGCTTTAAAAAGGCCCATGCTTGATAAGGAAAGCTTCAGAGTGTATGATAAAGAAGGTAGTTTTTCAGGCATTTATGAATACAGAAAGGATGATGACAGACTTTACCCTGTAAAGCTGTTTTTGTGAAACAGTGGATATTATTCTTAATGAAGAGGATATGAAAATAGACGACGGGATAAAGACTGTCGTTGCAATAGGGAAATTCGACGGTATCCATAAGGGTCACGAAAGGATCATCCGAAGAATGATGGAGTACAGGCAAAGAGGGTATAAGACTCTTATATTTA
Organism: Lachnospiraceae bacterium; assembly: GCA_024680675.1. GTDB lineage: Bacteria > Bacillota > Clostridia > Lachnospirales > Lachnospiraceae > UBA2868. Next base: position 12,336 of record JAILBX010000271.1, read on the forward strand.
CTTTTGATATCCAGCCCCAAAGCCTTTTAAATTCAAGGGAAAACAGAGTACTTACCACCGGGGAGGAAAAAAGATATCTATTCAGTGAATTGGGTATAGACTTTCTGGTGGAGCTTCCTTTCTGCGAAAAAACTGCGGGAATAAGTGCGGAGGATTTTTTGAAGGAGGTACTTATTAAGAGACTTAAATGCAGGGCTATAGTCTGCGGACCGGATCTCAGATTCGGAAAGGGAGGCAAAGGAAATGTAGCCATGCTGAATGAATATTGTATGGAGGGTAAAAACTCAAAACCTGAGCTTAATGTTATTGAAAAAGTAAACTATAATGGGAGCGAAATCAGCTCTTCAAGGATAAGGGAAGCAATAATGAGGTCGGATATAGAGGAGGCAAATGAAATGCTTTTGGCTCCTTATACCTTTTACGGAAGAGTTTCACATGGCAGGAAGTTAGGCAGAACTCTTGGGATGCCGACTGTTAATCTTTTGCCGAGGGCTGAAAAGCTGCTTCCTAAAAGTGGAGTTTACTTTTCAAGGGTCAGACATATGGGGGTTGAATACAGATCCATAACAAATATCGGGACAAAGCCTACTGTTGTCAAGTCAGGGGAAATGGAAGGGCCTGTAATGGGTGTGGAGACTTATCTGTATAATTTTAATAAAGAGATCTATGGAGACCGGCTTATGGTCTCTCTATACCATTTTTTGCGCCCGGAAATAAAATTTGAGTCTGTGGATAAGCTTAAGCTTCAGATGGAAGAGGATATTAAAAAGGGAGAAAAGTGGCATAAAAGTCACATTTAGGAGGTAATAATGGTCGCTTCTATATTAATCACACTTTGCGGTGGATTGGGATTGTTTCTTTTTGGTATGAATATTATGAGTTCGGGCATAGAGAAGGCTGCCGGAGCAAAGCTCAGAAAGATACTGGAGATATTTACCACAAATAAATTCACGGGAATGCTGGTGGGAATTCTTTTTACGGGTATCATACAATCCTCCAGCGCCTGCACGGTAATGGTAGTGACTTTTGTTAACTCCGGGCTCATGAACCTTTATCAGGCCGCCGGTGTTATACTGGGTGCCAATATCGGTACTACCATTACTTCTCAGCTTGTATCCTTTAATCTTTCACAATATGCCCCCGTTTTTGTATTTTCCGGAGTTATAATGCTTTATTTTATAAAGAAGGCCTTTGTCAATAAGGCAGGAGAGATACTGACGGGATTTGGCGTTTTGTTTATGGGACTTTCAATAATGTCTCAGGCCATGGCAAGTGTTAAAGATATACCGGCCGTTCCTGCTTTTTTCTCCGGACTCACATCACCTGTACTGGCAATACTGATAGGAACTCTTGTGACGGCGGTGGTTCAGTCCTCCTCCGTAACAGTAAGTATAATTCTCTTAATGGCAAATCAGGGGCTTTTAGAGCTTCCCATTTCCTTATATATCATTTTAGGTTGTAATATAGGTGCCTGTACATCAGCTCTCCTTTCTGCTTTTTCCGGAAAGAAGAATGCCAAGAGAGCGGCTCTTATTCACCTCCTTTTCAATGTTTTCGGAACCATAGTTATGTATATTGTTTTAAAGCTCGGAATGGATCAGGTTATCTATATGCTCCAAAGGGTTTCGGGAGAGAATATAGGAAGACAGGTGGCAAATGCCCACTCAATCTTCAAGATCGCTCAGGTTATCATCTTCTTCCCCTTTACCAACTTGCTTGTTAAGCTCACCTATATGCTTGTAAGAGGTGAGGATACAAAGATCGGTTACAGAGAGAACATGAAGCTTAAGTACATAGGAGGAAAGAATATCTTTTCACCTGCCACTGCTGTTATAGAGGCTACAAAGGAGCTGGAAAGAATGGCTCTTTTGGCAAGCGAGAATCTTAACAGAGCTATGAATGCCCTTATAACACTGGATGAGGAGGATATAGAGCTTGTATATGAAACAGAAAAGAATATCAACTTCCTTAATCACTCCATAACCGATTATCTGGTAAAGATCTCCCAGATAGATCTTCCGGTAGATGACGCAAGATCCATCGGCGGACTCTTTCATGTGGTCAACGATATTGAAAGGATAGGAGATCATGCCGAGAATGTGGCAGATGCAGCCCTGGTAAGAAAGGAAAAGGGTCTTGAATTCAGCAAGCAGGCTCAGAGAGAGTTAGGGGATATGCTGGATATGGTAAATACTCTTATAAGATATTCAACAGATATGTTCGCCAATAACAATGAAGAGCATATTGAGGATATAAATAATCTGGAAGAGGCAGTAGATGAAAAGGAGAGGGAGCTGCAGCAAAAGCATGTGGAAAGACTTTCAAGGTCAGAATGCAGCGCAGAGGCCGGAATGATCTATTCAGATGTGGTAAGCGGTTTGGAGAGAGTAGCGGATCATGCTGTTAATATTGCCTTTGCAACAATGGAAACGGAGCAGAAAAATCCATATATAAGATCTTCAAGCAGGGTAATGGAAGTTTAAGCTTGACTTAAAGAAAAAATTATTTTATTATACTAAAGTCGGACTGTTTTCGACGGTTTTTGTTTATAGGCAGGAATGGCGGAATTGGCAGACGCGCACGGTTCAGGTCCGTGTGATAGCAATATCATGAGGGTTCAAGTCCCTTTTCCTGCATTATAAATAAAATTGAGGGTGGATCTTGTGTCTGCCCTATTTTTATTGACTTTTTAAAATGCCGGTGGGAAAATATATCTGTAATCGGAAGGAAAATAAGGAGAGGTACACTGTTATGAAGATATTGGTTGTTGATGATTCCAAGGTAAATTTAATGATAGCAACTGTTTCCATGAAAAGCATTAATGCAGTGATCGAGACAGCCATGTCAGGGGATGAATGTATTGAAATGTGCAAAACTGTTAAATATGACATAATACTCCTTGATCAGATGATGCCCGGCAAGGATGGGGTTTTGACCTTTAAGGAGCTTAAAGAGGATAAAGAAGGGCTGAATTATACTACTCCGGTTATAATGGTTACTGCCAGTGACGACGTTACAGAAGAGGATTTCATTAAAGAAGGGATGAACGGGTATTTAAAAAAGCCTTTTAAGGCTGATGAAATAAAGCATATTATAGAGAAAAACTGCAGGGAGGATGACTGATGAAAAGGCTGTTTGCTTTGATAGGAGCTGTAATTCTTGCAGGGATGTATATTTCAACTCTCTGTTTTGCTCTTATGAAGTCACCGGAATTTTTTGGATTTTTAAAGGCTTCAATAGCTGCCACCATAATAGTTCCGGTGCTTATTTACGGATATATATTGATCTACAGAGTTTTAAAGGAAAAGAGAAATAAGGATAATGAAGATAATTAAAGGAATTGCTTATGGACTTATAGGTCTGCTTGTGGCCATAACAGCCTTCATATTCGCCTGCGCCTTTAATCCCAAGCTTTCAGAAACAATTTCCGCTAAGCTTTACGGCAGGGAAACGGCAGAGGAGGAAAAAGCAGAAGAGAGTAAGAGCAAGAGTAAGGACGAGGATTTAGAAGCAGAGCCTACCATGGAGCCCCCTAAGGGAGAGAATCCTCTTGACAAAGCAGCGGGAAAGGGGGAGACAGTAAAGGATCCGGCTATGGAGAGGGGAGAAGGTGAAGCCGCTCCTCCTAAAGAGGAGACCTATATCATACCCTCTGAAGAGGGTCTTTCCATTCCGGACAATGTTGCCGGGAAAACAGGATACCAGCCCATAAATGAAGAAGCCTCCAACGTTAGTGATGAGGAAGCAAAAAAGCTGACAGAGGAGCTTGGATATGGTCAGGAGGGAGACGGGCTTGAATTTGACCAGCTCTTCTACCCCTATTATCATATGCTGGACGACAGGGGAAAGCATCTATACAGGCAGCTCTATGCCAATTCACTGGCCTTTAACAAACAGTTTAAGCCGGTGGAAAGTCTTGCCCACAAGGATATGTTAAATGCCTTTATGGCCCTTTATAACGATCATCCGGAGCTCTTTTGGCTGGATTCCGGATATGGCTGTAAATATAAGGGCGACGGCAGCTGTGTAGAGGTTGATCTGACCTTTAACAGTACAGCTGATGATTATGAAAATGCAAAGGCAAGATTTGAGGCAAAGGCGAAGGAATTAAAGGATGGCGCCAATGCCCTGACCACGGATTACGGCAAAGAGCAGTATGTTCATGATAAGCTGATAGATAATGTGGATTATCAGCTGTCTTCTGCCATGAATCAAAGTGCCTATAGCGCTTTGGTAAACGGTTCCACAGTTTGTGCAGGCTATTCAAGGGCAATGCAGTATGTCATGCAGGAGCTGGGCATTCCCTGTTATTACTGCACAGGCTATGCCGGCGAGAATCATGCCTGGAATATAGTGGCTCTTGATGACGGATATTATAATGTGGATGTCACATGGGATGATAATGACAGTGGAAGATATGATTACTTTAATAAAAGTGACAGCGATTATGCAAAGAATCATGTAAGGAGAGAGTTGTCAGTCTATCTGCCCCCCTGTAATGGAAGTAAGTACAGGACTCAGGAGGAGGAGCTGCCTGAACCTACAGGCACGGTTACTGAAATGAGAAGCCTGGAGGATATAGGAAAGACCCAGGATGATGTCATAAACACTTTAAATGATTATTATTACGACTGTTACAACCAGATAATAGAAAAGGGTGTGGGAGAGTACAGCTTTGAAAATCTGATAGGCAGTGAGACTCTGTTAAATGAGATCTATAATGCCTACAGCACCAAGGATTATACTCATGGATATATGGATAATGCGGTAAAGGCAGTTAATGCAGGTACATATGATATGGATCTTCTTGTTGAAGAGCTGCAGGGCCATATTTTCAGACTTACACACAGAATAAAACTCGGATTTTAAATTATGATCTTTTTTGAATTATATAAACAGCTGGATATAAGGCTTAACGGAATAATCTACAAGGTGGATCCAAAGTTCAGGACCTGCGGGAAGTATGCAATGATGGAGAATGCCTTTATATTTTTAGGCAGTGATCATTCCATAGCTTTTAATATAAACAATAAAAAGTTTTCCTTAGAGGCTCCTTATAAGAATATTGCAAAAAAAGAGGATCTTAAGGATATTAAGTGGATATCGAGGGATGCCAAGGAAGTGCTTGTCATAAAGCTTATTGTCGCTTCTTTGAGAGAATGGTATGAGATAGAACCCTTTGACTCTATAATGCAGTTTGAAGGGATACACATGGAATTGAACAGTAAGCTGAATGATTATGGCATTATGGCTTACTTAAGCAAGAAGGGAATGTCTTTCTACATTAATGGTCAGCCCGGCAGCCTGGAGGAGGCAATGAGCCTGCTTTTGAATGCAGATGAGCTGGGGGATGCCATAGAAAGTCTTACCGAATGGCTTAATGATGCCCGATTTTATAAGATGACAAATCAGGATATGGAAGCCATAAAAAGGTATGAAGCCCTGATCCGTTACAGCGATCCTTCTATGGAGATATATACTGAAGCCGCCTATGCTTTAGGTGAGCTGTATTATTTTAACAATGACAATAAAAGAGCCTTTGAGATGCTGAAAAGATGTGATCTTAAGTATATCAAGGATAAAAACAGTTTTTTCATACATGTGGGTCATACTCTTGCAGATGAAAAAATGAAGAATTATTTCAATGAGATAAAGCTTTACTACAGGGGCAGGATCGATCCGGGATTTTTGAGTAAAAACAGACAGATGGTGGAGATAGCAGCCTCGGAGGTTGCAGATGAGTTTCCGGCTTATGAGGAATTCTGTTTTCGCCTGGGGGAACAAAGATATAATGAATCCAGAGCCCTTCTTACCTCAGGTCAGATAAGTATATATGATCCGGTTATTTTTTCGGGAGAGAGTGATTTAACTGTAAGCACTCCTCAAAAAAGATACGAAAACATAAGGCTTATAAGAAATACCCTCATGGATTCTTCTCCGGAGGACACAAGGGATAAGATGTTAAAAAGGGCTATTGATGAGCTGAACAGGGGAGAGTATCAGAAAGCCTTTTCAATATACTTAAGGCTTTCGGAGGATTCCACAAGTGATGAGGAGATATATACCTGGGTAAATCTGCAGATAGGGAAGCTTTATATTTTCTTTAATGAGTACGATAAGGCTATCAAGTTTCTGGACAGATGTGTGGATCAAAATTACGGTGTGATCTACAGAAAGGAGGATCAGAGGATCCTTTCCACCCATGCAAGACTTGCAGCAGATGATTTTGAAAGTGAACCAAGGTTCAGAGTGCTTATCAGAGGAAGGTATGATAACTATTTTGCCAGGTATGATCAGGAATATTTTTTCATGAAGCAGGATAAGGAGCTTATGGAAAGGTTCAGACTTTATGAGAAGGATTGCCTGGATCAGGCTGAAAGACGCCTGTCCATGATCCGGGAAAGGAATACGAAAAAAACAGTGGACAGAAAGAAAGGAAAGAGCAGAAGGAGAAAAAAATAACAACTTTAAATTTACTTTAAAGCATGATATTATACTGAATAGTATATCTGAATAAAAACATAGGAGGAATAAGGTAATGGGATTGATTCAGGCAATTAAAGGAGCGGCCGGAGGAGCCTTGGCTGATTCATGGAGAGAGTATTTTTACTGTGATTCTATTCCTGCAGATGTGTTGGTTGAGAAGGGTAATAAGACTACCAATGGAAAGAGAAGCTCAAACACAAAGGGCAGTGATAATATAATCAGTAACGGATCTATAGTGGCTGTGGCAGATGGTCAGTGTATGATCATAGTTGACCAGGGTAAGGTTGTTGAGCTGTGTGCCGAACCCGGTGAATTCGTTTGGGATTCCTCCTCTGAACCCAGCATCTTTTTCGGAAATCTTGGCGATAGCATTATGTCAACCTTTAAGCAGATTGGCAAAAGGTTCACCTTTGGTGGAGACACGGGAAAGGATCAGAGGGTATATTATATAAACACAAAGGAAATTCCCGGTAACAAATACGGTACCGCAAATCCTGTTCCCTTCAGGGTGGTTGATAACAATATCGGACTTGATGTGGATATTGAGATAAGATGTCATGGAGAATATTCCTATAAGATAGCCGACCCTATTCTCTTTTATACAAATGTTTCAGGGAACGTTTCCTCTGAATACAGAAGAAGTGAGATAGATTCACAGCTGAAGACAGAGCTTATGACTGCTTTACAGCCTACCTTCGCAAGGATATCCGAGATGGGTATAAGATACAGCGCTCTTCCCGGACATACTACTGAGATAGCCGATGTTTTAAACGAACAGCTTTCAAAGAAGTGGGCAGAGCTCAGAGGTATCGTTGTAGTATCCTTTGGCGTTAGCTCGGTTACAGCATCCGAAGAAGATGAACAGATGATCAAGAATCTTCAAAAGACTGCTGTTTATAAAAATGCAAGCATGGGTGCTGCAGCTATCACCGCTGCCCAGGCCGAGGCTATGGTTGCGGCTGCAAAAAATGAGAATGCAGGGCCTATGATGGCTTTTGCCGGAATGAATATGGCAGGTAATGCCGGTGGAGTAAATGCCGGGGATCTTTATGCGATGGGTGCTGCTCAGGAGGCTAAGGCTCAGGCTGCGGCTCCAAAAGCTTCAGGTTGGACTTGTTCTTGTGGAGCAAGCGGAAATACCGGCAAGTTCTGTTCCCAGTGCGGGAAGCCAAAGCCGGCAGATGAGACAGGCTGGACCTGTTCCTGCGGAAGTGTAAACAAGGGTAAGTTTTGCAGTAACTGTGGAAAACCCAAGCCACAGGGAGCTTTACTATATAAATGCGATAAATGCGGATGGGAACCTGAGGATCCAAAGAATCCTCCCAAGTTCTGTCCTGAATGTGGAGATCCCTTTGACAGTAATGATATAGTCGAATAAGTCAAAAAAGAGGGTGAAAACCCTCTTTTTGACGTTATAAATACATCACAGGGTTAACTCTGGTAACTCTGAATAATAAGGAGAACAGTATGAAAAAAAGAGAGGACATCAATAAAATACTTATCATCGGATCAGGTCCCATTATTATAGGTCAGGCTTGTGAATTTGACTATTCGGGGACTCAGGCCTGCAAGGCTTTAAAGAAGCTTGGCTATGAGATCGTACTGGTAAATTCAAATCCCGCTACTATAATGACGGATCCCGAAACGGCTGATGTCACATATATAGAACCTCTGAATCTGGAAAGGCTGACTCAGATCATAGAGAAGGAAAGACCTGACGGGCTTCTGCCTAATCTCGGAGGCCAGACAGGTCTGAACCTCTGCTCTGAGCTAAATAAGGCGGGAGTTCTTGACAAATACGGTGTTAAGGTGATAGGAGTTCAGGTCGATGCGATAGAACGTGGGGAGGACAGGATAGAGTTTAAGGAGACGATGAAGGAGCTCGGGATTGAAATGGCAAGATCCGAGGTGGCCTATACCGTGGATCAGGCTCTTGAGATCGCAGAAAGACTGGGTTATCCCGTGGTGTTGAGACCGGCCTACACAATGGGCGGAGCCGGAGGCGGTCTGGTTTATAATGTTGAAGAATTGAAAACTGTCTGTGAGCGCGGTCTGCAGGCATCATTGGTTGGTCAGGTTCTGGTTGAGGAATCTGTTCTTGGCTGGGAAGAGCTGGAGCTTGAGGTGGTAAGAGACGCCACCGGTAAGATGATAACAGTCTGCTTTATAGAGAACATAGATCCTCTTGGAGTTCATACAGGAGATTCCTTCTGTTCTGCTCCCATGCTGACAATTCCGGAGGATGTTCAGGAGGAGCTTCAAAGACAGGCATATAAGATAGTAGACAGGATAGAGGTCATAGGCGGAACCAATGTTCAGTTTGCCAGAAATACAAAGGATGGAAGGATAATCGTCATAGAGATAAATCCCCGTACCTCCAGATCCTCAGCCCTTGCCTCAAAGGCTACAGGCTTCCCGATAGCTCTTGTTTCAGCCATGCTGGCAGCAGGGCTTGACCTTAAGGATATTCCCTGCGGTAAGTATGGAAGCCTTGATAACTATAAGCCGGATGGAGATTATATTGTTATAAAATATGCAAGATGGGCCTTTGAAAAGTTTAAGGGAGCCCAGGACAAGCTGGGAACCCAGATGAGAGCCGTAGGCGAGGTTATGAGTATCGGAAAGACCTATAAGGAAGCCCTTCAAAAGGCTATACGTTCCCTGGAGATAGGAAGATATGGTCTTGGAGGAGCCAAGGACTTTGCTTCGAAAAGCAAAGAGGAGCTTATGAATCTCCTTCATGTTGCCAGCTCGGAAAGACAGTTTGTTATGTATGAGGCCATCAGAAAGGGAGCATCTGTAGATGAGCTCTACGAAATAACCAAAATAAAGCCCTACTTTATTGAACAGATGGCCGAGCTGGTAAATGAAGAAGAAGAGATTAAGTCTTATAAGGGTAAAAAGCTTCCCGAGGAGCTTTTAAAGAAGGCAAAGGAAGATGGATTTTCGGATAAGTATTTAAGCCAGCTTTTACAGCTTTCAGAGGATGAGATAAGAGAAGCAAGAGAGAAGATAGGAGTTGTAGAGGGCTGGGAAGGAGTTCATGTAAGCGGAACAAAGGACAGCGCTTATTACTTCTCTTCGTATAATATAAAGGATCAGTCTCCTTCAAATGACAAGTCAAAGAAGATAATGATTCTGGGAGGAGGTCCAAACAGGATCGGACAGGGAATAGAGTTTGATTATTGTTGTGTTCATGCTGCAAAGGCGCTTAAAAAACTGGGCTTTGAAACCATAATCGTAAACTGTAATCCGGAAACCGTTTCCACTGATTACGATACCTCTGACAAGCTCTACTTTGAACCCCTGACCTTAGAAGATGTATTAAGTATTTACAGAAAAGAAAAGCCCCTTGGGGTTATAGCCCAGTTTGGCGGTCAGACTCCTTTAAATCTTGCTGCCCAGTTGAAGAAAAACGGAGTGAATATCCTTGGAACAACACCGGAAACCATTGATCTTGCAGAGGACAGGGATCTTTTCAGAGAGATCATGGATAAGCTGCATATTCCCATGGCAGAGTCGGGAATGGCTTCTACTGTTGAGGAAGCAATGGAAATTGCCGCAAGGATAGGATATCCTGTTATGGTTCGCCCTTCCTATGTTCTTGGAGGAAGAGGCATGGAGATAGTTCATGATGATGATCAGATGAGGGTATATATGGCAAATGCCATAGGTGTAACCCCTGAAAGACCTATCCTTATAGACAGATTCCTTCACAATGCTCTTGAGTGTGAGGCTGATGCTATTTCGGATGGAGAAAATGTCTTTGTTCCTGCTGTAATGGAGCATATTGAGCTGGCAGGTATACATTCAGGTGACTCTGCATGTGTACTGCCCTCAAAATCTATTTCCGAGAAGAATCTTAAGCTTATAAAAGAATACACAAAAAATATTGCAAAGGAAATGAATGTCAAGGGCCTTATGAATATGCAGTATGCCATAGAGGATGATGTCGTTTATGTTCTGGAGGCAAATCCCAGAGCTTCAAGGACTGTTCCTCTTGTTTCAAAGGTCTGCGATATCAGGATGGTTCCACTGGCTACCGAGATAATAACCATGCCTCTTACAGGGAATGAATCACCGGTTCCAAAGCTTAAAGAGAGAGAATTTACCCATTGCGGCGTTAAGGAGGCGGTGTTCCCCTTCAACATGTTCCAGGAGGTGGATCCCTTACTTGGACCTGAGATGAGATCTACAGGAGAGGTTCTTGGTCTGGCCGAAAACTTTGGAGAGGCTTATTTCAAGGCAGAGGAGGCCACACAGACAGTGCTTCCCCTTAAGGGTACTGTATTGATAAGCGTTAATGACAGAGACAAGGACAAGCTTGCTGATGTTGCAAAGGCCTTTAGTGAATGTGGATTTGATATCCTTGCAACCGGTGGTACCTATGATGTGATAACCGGGGCGGGGATTAAGGCAAAGAAGATATTCAAGCTTTCACAGGGCAGACCCAATGTATTGGATGCAATAACCAACAGAGAGGTTGATCTTGTGATAAATACACAGAATGATAAGAAGGGGGCTGAGGATGACTCTTATATAAGACATGGAGTCATTAAGGCAAGACTTCCCTACATAACGACTATGACCGCAGCCAAGGCTTCTGCGGAGGGTATAAGAGTTATGCAGCAGAAAAAAGCCGGAGTAAAGTCCCTTCAGGAGTATCATGCATCCATCAGGTAAGAACATATACGTAAGAACATAGTTATTTCCTTTTGAGAAAAAATGTGTTACAATGTAATAAGCTGTGGTCTAAGGAAGGATCACTGTAAGAATTTGAAGGAAATGTGTTTTGCTTTCGATCTAAATATCCCCGCCTATATGGTAATTTAGGTGGGGATTGTGGCGAAAGATCACAGCTTGAAGGTGGGGGAGTATATACTGGCCAAAAGAGGATAACAATGAATAGCACAAAAGCCGGTGTATTATTTATAACTGAAAAGTCTTTGGAATTGGAATCGGTCAAAAACTACCTTGAGATCGATTACAATGTTTTTATTGCTGAGGATATTGCTTCGGCATTTAATATATTGGAGGCTCAGGAAATAGATTTCGCTATAATAGATATTTCCGAAGATGGTGATGAAAAGCTGGATTTTATCACAAAGCTCAAATACAGCACTGAATATTGTTCAGTGTTTATTTGTGTGTTCAGCAAGGTCAACGATCCGGAGCTTATGAAAAGAGCCATGAGGCAGGGAGCAGGGTATATTATCGAATACCCCTTAAATCCTGCTTTTATCAGCATAGCCTTCAGAAATCTTGTATTGACCTATGTTGATGAAAAAAAGAAAAAGATAGCAAGGGAAGAGAGATGGCGCATTCAGATGGCCGACGTTTTAGATGCCCTGAATGTGGGGACTATTTCTCTTTTTAAAAGGGATAAATATTATGTTGAGTCTTTAAGCGAAAAGGCTGTAGCTCTCTTAGGCTATGGTGAGGGAGATGATCTTAAGGAGCTTGAGAATCTTACCTTTGATGATCTCATTCATTTAGAAGACAGACAGAAGTTTTATAAGGCGGTTTCAAGTGCATTAAATAATAATAAAACCGTAAGATTTAATCTGAGATTAAAGAGAAAAAACGGCAATTATTCCGGCTACGGATTTAAGATAAAGAAAGTGAGATATGAGCAGGGCTGCAAGGTCTTGACCATGGCTGTCTCCGAGGAGGATGTTTTAAATAGTGGAGATCAGTTAGATATAAGAGATAAGGACAGAACAAGGTTCGATCTTTTAACCTCTATATACAACAAGGAAACCTTTTTTGAAGAAACGGCCAGGCTGCTTGACCGTAATCCGGATAAGGAATATATACTTTCAATCTGGGATATAGACAGATTTAAGGCTATTAACGAGATGCTGGGTTCTAAAACCGGTGATAAGCTTATTATTGAATTTGCCGAGTTTTTAAGAAGTCATTTAAATGACGGGCTTTGTACCTATGGAAGGATGGAGTCGGATCATTTTGTCACCTGCTGTTCCGTAAGGTTTCATGAAAAAGTCAGCAAGACCATAAAGGCTATATTAAATGCGGAATATCTGTGGCATAGTCTTGACAGTACGGTTTTTATGCATGTGGGCATGTATAAAATGGATACTTCTGACAGAGATATAGCTATTGCCTGTGACAGGGCTACCATGGCTCTGCACGCCATAAAGGACAGCTATCTTTACCGTATCAACTATTTTTCCAACGAAATGAGAGACAAGCTTGTCTTAGAGCAGGAGATAGTTAAGGAATCGGAAAGCGCTCTTATAAATGAAGAGTTTTATGTTATGTTTCAGCCTATTATTGATTCCCATACCAGGGAAATAGTATCAGCGGAAGCCCTGGTAAGATGGAAGAAGAAGGACGGAAGCTTTGTATCTCCGGGAGTTTTCATACCTACCTTTGAAAAAAACGGTTTTGTTACAAAGGTTGATATGTATGTTTTAAACAGGGTATGTGCTTTTCAGGCAGACAGAGTAAGAAAGGGTAAGCCCATAGTCCCTATTTCGGTAAATCTTTCCCGTATAGATTTTTATGATTCTGACCTCTATGAACATCTGATGGCTATAGTCGAGAGGTATGGTCTTGATCACAGAGCAATAAAATTTGAGGTTACGGAAAGCGCTTATATGGATCAGCCTCAGGAGCTTATGGAGATCATGAACAGGCTTAGGAAGGCTGAATATCAGATCCTGATGGATGATTTCGGAAGCGGCTTTTCTTCCCTTAACATGCTTAAGGACTTTCCGGTTGATGTTTTAAAGATAGATATGAAATTTATGGATTCCATAGATGTTTCGGAGAGAGCAAGCAACATACTCTACAGCATCATAAGAATGGCTAAATCCATAGATATGCAGATAGTAGCAGAGGGAGTTGAGACTCTTAATCAGTATGAAATGCTAAAGAGCATGGATTGTGACTGTATTCAGGGCTATTATTTTTACAGACCTCTTCTTGTGGAGGACTTTACCCTTGAGCTTGCAAAGCAGGAAGAGCGGGGGGCAGTGCCAACGGAAGTTGTTTTGTATAAGTTCTTTATGATCTCCGATGACGATGAAAAGATGCAGGCTCTTAAGAGGATATTTAAGAACGCCATAGAGCTTGAAATGGTGAAAAGCTGCAAGGAGGCCAGAGAAAAGCTGAACAGATCCTTTGCCGGTATCAATCTTGTTATATTGGATTTTGATAGCCTGTATGAGGAATGTACCAACTATTCGCAGTTACTTATGACTAAGCCCATTTTTGGGGAGATACCGACTCTTGCCTTTGCAACTATAAGTCAGTTGTCCTATGTGGAGGAATACATAAGGACAGATATCCTGTCCGATATAGTGCTTATGCCATTCAGCGATGACATTTTAAAGCAGAGGATAAAGAGAACTGTTGAATTCTTTGGAGTGGAGTCTGAAAGAAGGGCCTTGAGTCTCTTAAGAAAAAGCGTGCTCATGAGACAGCAGCTGGATTCTTTTTACGAAAACAGTAATGCCGGTATAGCCAGGGTAGTTACCGATACATCTGAGGAACTGATGATAAAGGAGATTCCCTATGTTAACAACAGGTTCTTAGATATTCACATGATCACTGTGGATGAGGCTTTAAGACAGGGGAAGCTTAAGGATTTTATGGCTCACATTCAGAATTATGATGTGGATCCTATTGATAAAAGCATATTGAAGGCTATTTCAGACAAAAGCAGCAGGGTGATAAAGCGATATGATGTGATGGAAAAGGATGGAAATATAAAAAGTGTTATTTCCGCCTGTGCCATTAAGTATCTTGGTAATAATGTCCAGCTTGACTTTGTTTTGCTGGAGGATGACAAGGTCTATGTGAGAAAGAGTGAAGAGCTTGTGGAAGCCCTGTATGAATACTATAAGAACAGATCAGGCGCCTATATTTGCAAATACTATATTGATCGGGATCTTATAGAAAATCATGAAAGAGGTCTTGATGGTTTATATGTTAAAAAGGTTGCTTCCTATGCCCTGGATAATCTATTGGGCTTTTTGGGAGCTTTGAATAAGGAAAGCCTTAGAAATGAATTAAAGTCACTTATGGACAGGCTGAAGGAGGGTGAAAGGAACTTAAGCAGGGACGTATTTGTAAAAAGAAAGTCCGATTACGGAGTGGATCTTAAGTATATCAGGATCACCTTTAACCGCCTTGAGGATGATGAGGTTAACGGCAGGTGTGCAAGCTGTATAATCGAGGATGTGACAAGAGAGCATCTTTATGGAGTCTCAAGCTTCAGAGAACAGCAGTACTTAAGGGAAATGAATATGAATGCCGAGATATATATCGAGGCGGATCTTACAAACAATTACATAATAAACAAAGAGTGCCTTGCAGATCTTGCTCCTTACGGTATAACGCTGGATTCCAGCTATGATCAGCTAATGCCTGCCTTTAAGGCAACGGTGGAAAGAGAGGATTATGACAGGGTTTTGGGAACCGTCAACAGAAAAGAGCTTATCAGACAGTACAGACAGGGAAACCAGCTTATCTGTTTTGACTATATGGCTAATGTGCTGGCAAATCCCACCTGGCTTTGGTATGAGATAAAGATTTTGCTGGGAGAGAACAGACAGAGCGGAGACATTCTTGCCGGAATAAAGCTGACAAGATCCTTAAGAGGTCAAAACAGTGGCCTGACAGAAAAGGATTCACTTACAGGTCTCTATAACAGGGTTATGTTCGAAAGAATGATAAACAGGATCATAACGGATACCGGTAAGAATGAGGAATACCTGTTTGCCGTGATAGATGTGGATAATTTCAAGAGGATAAATGACTGCTTCGGACATAATGTGGGAGACAGTATACTTAAAACCATATCAAGAGTTCTTGTGGCCGATATGGATGATAATGCAGTGATAGGCAGACTTGGGGGAGACGAATTTGCGGTTTTTCTTCCCAGGGTAAGCTCTCTTTCGGAGGTTGAGGAGCTCTTTGGAAAGATAAATGAAGAAACGGTTTTGGAGTTCAGTCTGGGAACGGATGAGGAGGACAATAAGATCCTTATTACAACTTCAATCGGTATAATTATGTCCAAAGACAGGGAAATGAGCTTTCACAGGCTCTATCCCAAGGCAGATATCGCTCTGACTCAGGCTAAAAAAAGCGGTAAAAACACATATGTATTTTTTGAAAATAAAATAGAATAGGGGAGAAAAAAATGTTAGATATTAAGTTTGTCAGGGAAAATCCCGATCTGGTCAAGGAAAATTTAAGAAAGAAATTTCAGTTGGAAAAGATCGATTCTGTAGACAGAGTCATAGAGCTGGATGTAAAGAACAGAAAGGCTCAAGCTGAGGCTGACAGTCTGAGAGCAGAAAAAAATAAGCTTTCAAAAGAGATAGGTGCTCTCATGGCTCAGGGTAAAAAAGAGGAGGCTTTGGCTGTAAAGGATAAGGTCTCTGCCAATGCCAGGAGACTTGCCAAGCTGGAGGAGGAAGAAAGCAGTTATTCGAAGGAGCTTCTGAAGCTTATGATGACAATTCCAAATATCATAGATCCTTCCGTGCCCATAGGAAAAGACGACAGTGAGAACGTGGAGGTTAAAAGGTATGGAGAGCCTCTTGTTCCTTCCTTTGAGATACCTTATCATACAGAGATAATGGAAAGATTTGATGGTATAGACCTGGATGCGGCAGGAAGAGTTGCAGGAAACGGTTTCTACTACCTTATGGGAGATATAGCAAGACTCCATTCGGCAGTGATAGCTTATGCCAGGGACTTTATGATAGACAGGGGCTTCACCTATTGTGTTCCCCCTTTTATGATAAGATCAAATGTTGTTACGGGAGTAATGAGCTTTGCCGAGATGGATGCCATGATGTATAAGATAGAGGGAGAGGATCTTTATCTCATCGGTACCTCCGAGCATTCCATGATAGGTAAGTTTATTGATACCATAACTGATGAAAAGGAGCTCCCAAAGACCCTTACCAGTTATTCACCATGCTTCAGGAAGGAAAAGGGAGCGCATGGTATTGAGGAAAGGGGAGTTTACCGTATCCATCAGTTTGAAAAACAGGAGATGATAGTAGTATGCAAGCCTGAAGAATCTCCCATGTGGTTTGACAGACTCTGGCAGAATACCGTGGATCTGTTCAGGTCAATGGATATTCCTGTCAGGACTTTAGAGTGCTGTTCAGGTGATCTGGCTGACCTTAAGGTAAAATCCTATGATGTGGAGGCCTGGTCTCCCAGACAGAAAAAGTATTTCGAAGTAGGTTCCTGCTCAAATCTATCCGATGCCCAGGCCAGAAGACTTAAGATAAGAGTGAATGGGGAAAAGGGAAAGTATTTTGCCCATACACTTAACAACACAGTGGTGGCTCCTCCAAGAATGCTTATAGCCTTTTTGGAGAATAATCTTAATGAGGATGGAAGTGTTAATATTCCAAAGGTTTTAAGACCTTATATGGGTGGAAAGGACAAGCTCATCCCCAAGCATTGATACGACAGGATTCCCTGTTCGAGGATCGGGCAGGGAATTTTTGATCATATAGTCAAGAAGAGGTAATTGAGGTCAGGTGATATAAGGAATGGAAGAAAACAGTAAAAGGCTTGCAGTTTTAATAGATGCTGAAAATGTGTCGATTAAGTATGTTAAATATATACTTGATGAGGTTTCAAGCTATGGGATCGCAACCTATAAGAGAGCTTACGGTGATTGGACAAATCCATCAAGCTATAACTGGAAGGAGGTAGTACTTAAAAATTCCATAACTCCCGTTCAGCAATACAGCTACACCCAGGGAAAGAATTCTTCGGATTCAGCCATGATAATAGATGCCATGGATATCCTTTATACCGGATCTGTGGATGGCTTTTGTATCGTTTCCTCCGACAGTGACTTTACAAAGCTGGCAGCGAGACTCAGGGAAGCGGGAATGCTGGTTATAGGTATGGGGGAAAAGAAGACTGTCGAAGCCTTCAGAGCCTCCTGTACACAGTTTAAGTATCTTGAGATGCTGGCAGCGGAGGAAGGTCAGACAGGAAGCGCACATAAGGATGAGATCGAAGAGACCATATTAAAGATAATAAATGATAATGAAGCAAATGATAAGGATACATCAGTAGGGGAGCTGGGTAATAAGATCATAAACAGGCATGCGGATTTTGACGTGAGAAACTACGGATATTCCAAGCTGTCAAAGTTCCTCGAAAGCATCAAAAGCATTGAGCTTGAACAAAGAGGGGACAGCATTTTTGTTTATCCGGCAGAAAGCGGAGTCAGCAAGGAGCATGTGGAGAATCTTGTGAAGAAGCTTGTTTCTAAGTCAAAGGATCGGACTATGATGCTTCCGGAATTAAAGCAGAAGATCGAAAAACAGATCCCAAGCTTTAATATAAGGGATTATAAATATTCCAAGTTTTCTCAGTTTATTAATGATATAGATGGAATGTCTGTAAGTGGAAATCAGGTGACTTATAAACAATAATAATATAGATTTAAAGTGGAGATAAAAATGAGGATAGGTATAATAGGGGCCGGAAGGATAGCAAATACCATGGCAATAACACTTCAGTCGGTAAAGGGGGCTGAGTGCTACGCGGTAGCTGCAAGGGATATTAACAGGGCAAGGGATTTTGCCGATAAATATGGTTTTGAAAAGGCCTATGGCTCTTATCTGGATATGCTTTCAGATCCCTATGTGGAACTGGTTTATATTGCTACCCCCCATTCATTTCATTACGAACATATAAAGCTTTGTCTGGATCATGGAAAGCATGTTATCTGTGAAAAGCCCTTTACCGCCAACGCTGTCCAGGCCCAGGAGGTGCTTGCTATCGCAGAGGAGCGAGGTCTTTTTATAACTGAGGCTATATGGACGAGATATATGCCCATGAGAGATACAATAAATCAGATCGTAAGGAGTGGTATAATCGGGAAGGCCACTTCTCTTTCTGCAAATCTGGGATATCCTTTGGAACATAAGAAAAGAATGACAAAACCGGAGCTGGCAGGGGGTGCCCTGTTGGATCTGGGCGTTTATGCCATTAATTTTGCCTCCATGGTTTTCGGAGATGAGATTTCCGGGATATTTGGGGAATGCATAAAGTATGAGACAGGAGTGGATGCTCAGGAAACCATAATGTTTTCCTATGCTGACGGTAAGATGGCCTCTCTTTATGTTACAACGATGGCTCAGACTGACAGGCGGGGAATAATAAACGGAAGCAACGGCTATATCGAGATAGAAAATATTAATAATTATGAGTCTATAAGAGTTTACAATCTGGAGAGAAGGGTTATAGCAGAGTATGCAGCTCCCTTACAGATAACAGGCTATGAATATGAGATATCAGCTTCAATAAGAGCAATACTTGATAACAGACTTGAATGTATTGAAATGCCTCATTATGAAATAATAAGAATGATGCAGCTTATGGACAGTATAAGAGATGCCTGGGGTATAAAATTCCCCTTTGAGAAGAAGGGAATGGAATCGGAAGGCGAAGAGGATCCATATGACAATGATAGTGATAAGGCATCTTCAAAGCAGGGCAAAAAAACCAAGGGTTCTGTGAGGATGATAACAGAGCAGACCATTAAGGGCGGAGTTTCAAGAAATATAGCCGACGAAAAGAAGAAGGATATTAAGACAGGAAACGATATATCGGATGATGAAATACAAAAAATGATCCGCTCCATACCTACACCGCCTATAGATAAAAGGGGTGAAAGCAAGAGAAGCAAGGCAGGTAAGGGTAAGGATTCCAAAGAGGTTGTCCAGTATCTCAGCAAGAAGGTTGAGGATATAAAGTCAAGACCCCAGGGAATGAGAGCCGGATCCCTTGACGAAATGAGAGAAAAATTAAACGACAGCTCCCCGGAAAGCTCTAAAGAGGAGGATCAGTCCGGATCTTTTTTGGGAGAAATAGTGCTTGATAAGGAAAAGGAGATCAAGGGAAGAAGGATAGAATTCATAGATGCGGGAGTAGAGGATGAGCTCTTTGCAATGAAAAGAGGAGAAAGCCTTGGCTTTGCAGAAGATGAAGGAGAAAAGAAGACCAAAAGAGCACCTGTAACCTATGTGGTAAATGAGGACAGGATCAAAGAGGCAGAAGGGAAGGCTTATAGGGATAAGGCGGAAAAAGGAGATAAAGAAGCTTTAAAGAGAGAAGAGGAGACAGAGGAAAAAAAGATAGAGACCATTGTGGATGATTCTCTTATGGAAGAAAGGGAGAGTATAGAGCAAAAAAAAGGTTCTGCAATAGGAAGGTTCTTCAAATCCGTGTTCAAGTCCGAAGACCGTGGAAATGAAAATCTTGACCATGAGATCATGGATGAGGATGATTACGGAGAAGATGACTAAAATATAATAAAGAGAGAAAAGAAAAAAGAGTTGCCGACATGACGGTATCAGCAACTCTTTTATATTAACTCTTTTCTCAGGCTATGCACATTATGAAAGTGCGTTCACAGCCTTGGACATTCTTGAAATCTTTCTTGAAACTGTATTTTTATGATATACGCCTTTTGAAGCAGCCTTATTAAGCTCGCCTGTAGCAGCCTTAAGAGCCTCAAGAGCTTCAGCCTTATTTCCGGCTTCAATAGCAGCATATACTTTTTTGATATATGTCTTAACCTTGGATCTTATTGACTTATTTCTTTCTGTCTTTCTGTCAATAACAAGAATTCTCTTTTTTGCAGATTTAATATTTGCCATGATTACACCTCCTATTACCCAAAAGTAAGTCCCATAAAGCTCTTTACCGGGGACTCCAGGTGTGCCTACAATGCCGGACACGGACGATCTTCTACGCACACTTGATTATTGTAGATAGAAAATGTTATATTGTCAAGAGGAAAAATAGCGGTGACAGAAAAAGAGAATACTGATAAACTTATAAAGGCTTTTATTAAGCTCTTTATAAGGATGGCTCCTTAAGAATAAAAAAGGCGGAAATATTTATGACAAATGCAGATCAAAGTAAAATAAGGAACTTTTGTATAATAGCTCATATAGATCATGGAAAGTCCACTCTTGCAGACAGGATAATCGAGAGTACCGGACTTTTGACCAGCAGGGAAATGCAGGCTCAGGTCTTAGACAATATGGATCTTGAGAGGGAAAGAGGAATAACGATAAAATCCCAGGCAGTAAGAACCATATATAAGGCCAAGGATGGAAATGAGTATGTATTTAACCTTATTGATACACCGGGACATGTGGACTTTAATTATGAGGTATCAAGGAGCCTTGCAGCCTGTGACGGGGCTATACTTGTGGTTGATGCCGCTCAGGGTATCGAAGCCCAGACCCTGGCTAATGTTTATCTGGCCCTGGATCATGATCTCGATGTCTTCCCCGTGATAAATAAGATAGATCTGCCAAGTGCCGATCCTGACAGGGTAGTTAATGAGATAGAGGATGTGATCGGTATTGAAGCAATGGATGCTCCAAGGATATCTGCCAAGAACGGTATAGGTATAGATGAGGTTTTAGAGCAGGTTGTCGCAAAGATCCCAAGTCCGAAGGGAAATGCAGATGCTCCTCTAAAAGCCCTTATATTTGATTCAATATACGACTCCTATAAGGGGGCCATAGTTTTTATAAGACTTATGGATGGCAGGATAAGTCGTGGTACTCCTGTAAAGCTTATGGCTACAAAAGCGGAATTTGAAGTTGTGGAGGTGGGCTATTTTGGAGCGGGTCAGTTTATCCCCTGTGATGAATTGTCAGCGGGAATGGTCGGATATTTTACTGCGAGTATTAAGAATGTATCAGATACCAGGGTGGGAGATACGGTAACAAATTCCAAGGAACCCTGTGACAAGCCTCTTGCGGGCTATAAAAAAGTACTTTCAATGGTATACTGTGGTATGTATCCTGCAGACGGGGCTAAATACCCGGATCTAAGGGATGCTCTTGAGAAGCTTAAGCTTAATGACGCTTCCCTAAATTATGAACCTGAAACCTCCATTGCTCTGGGTTTTGGCTTCAGATGCGGATTTTTAGGCTTATTGCATTTGGAGGTGGTACAGGAAAGACTGGAGAGAGAATATAATCTTGATCTGGTGACAACTGCTCCGGGAGTTATATATAAGGTATATAAAACCAATGGAAGTGTTATTGAGCTTACAAATCCTTCGAACCTTCCGGATCCCTCTGAAATAGACTATATGGAGGAACCGGTGGTAAATGCCGAGATCATGGTCACAAAGGAATATGTGGGACCTATTATGGAGCTTTGCCAGGAAAGAAGGGGAAAGTATATAAGCATGGAGTATATTGAGGCCAGCCGGGCACTTATAAAGTATGAGCTGCCCTTGAATGAGATAATCTATGATTTCTTTGATGCCCTTAAATCCAGATCCAGAGGCTATGCCTCCTTTGATTATGAGCTTAAGGGCTATGAAAGAGCTAATCTCCTAAAGCTGGATATACTGGTAAATCATGAGGAGGTAGATGCCCTTTCCTTTATTGTTCATGCAGATACAGCATACGAAAGGGGAAGAAAGATGTGTGAAAAGCTAAAGGAGGAAATCCCGAGACATCTTTTTGAAATACCTATTCAGGCCGCTGTGGGAGGAAAGATAATTGCCAGAGAAACAGTAAAGGCAATGCGTAAGGATGTTTTGGCCAAGTGTTACGGAGGAGATATAACCCGTAAGAAGAAGCTTCTTGAAAAACAGAAGGAAGGCAAAAAGAGAATGCGTCAGATAGGTAATGTGGAGATACCTCAAAAGGCCTTTATGTCCGTTCTTAAGCTGGATGAGGATAAGTAATGGGTAAAAGAAAGAAAATGGGTCTTTATATTCATATTCCCTTTTGTCTGAAAAAATGCAATTATTGTGACTTTGTGTCCTTTAAAGCAGATAATGAGACAAAGGAAAGCTATATGAAGGCCTTGCTTCTTGAATTAAGGGATATGCCTGAAAAATACTGCTTTGATCCCAAGGAGTATATTATAAGCTCTGTCTACATCGGGGGAGGAACACCAAGCACTATGGAAGGGAGTCAGATCTATGAGCTCTTAAAAAGAGTGAGAGATAATTACAGACTTTCAAAGGATGCAGAGATCACAATAGAGATAAATCCCGGGACAGTTGAAAATGACAGTCTTGAAATTTACAGGCAGGCAGGCTTAAACCGTATAAGCATTGGTCTTCAGTCCGCAAATCCAAAGGAGCTGGCTCTTCTTGGAAGGATACACAGCTTTGAAGATTTTAAAAAATGCTATCATATGGTAAGAAATAAGGGATTTGATAATGTTAATGTGGATATAATGACTGCTCTTCCGGGGCAGAGTCTTGAAAAGCTTGGTAATACACTAAGGCAGCTTATGACCCTGGGGCCTGACCATATTTCAGCCTACAGTCTGATAATAGAGCCTGGTACTGCGTTTTATAAGGACTATTCAGAGGGAGGAAGTAGGGAGTCTGAGCTTCCCGGAGAAGAGGAGGAGAGAAGGCTATATTATTATACCAGGGATTTTCTGAAGGAATGGGGCTATCATCAATATGAGATATCCAATTTTGCCAAAAAGGGAAAGGAAAGCAAACACAATTCCGCCTACTGGAGAAGGCAGCCTTATATAGGCCTTGGGTTAAATGCATCCAGTCTTATGAAGGAGATCAGGTATAAAAATACCCCTTCTACGAAAGATTATCTAAAAGATTCCAATAATACTTCAAGTTTTGTCGAAAACATAGTATTATCTAAAGAGGAACAAATGGATGAGTTTATGTTTTTAGGTTTAAGAATGAACCGGGGTGTGTTTAAGGCTGACTTTGAAAGGCAATTTAATGCTTTGCTGCTTAAGAGATACGGTGAGGTCATAAAAAAGCTTTTGAAAGAGGAGCTTATAGAAGAAGATAAGGAGAGGATCAGATTGACCTATAAGGGTATGGATTACGGGAATTACGTTTTTTCCAATTTTTACCTGGGGGATTATTAAGCCGGATCCCTATGGCTTTTTGATCAGTAATATGAGAGGTGGAAGCTTATGCTGTTTGTTAAAACAGAAGAATTAAAAGAAGGAATGAGGCTTGCAAAGCCGATTTTCAACAAAAAAGGGGTGCTTTTGTATGATACCGATTCCAAGCTTACAAAGCAGGGAATAGATTCGGTAAAGAATTTTGGATTGCTGGGTATATATATACTGGAGCCGGCAGAGCCCTGTCCTCCATGGACAGAGGAAGACAGAGAGTTTGAAAGATTTCAGACCGTATCGGTCTTTACCATTGAAGAAGAGCTCTTAAGCATGGTGAATCAAAAAAGGACCAAGAGTCTGAACATATTTGTTGATAAGATCATAAGCATGTACGGAAGGCTTGATCATAAGATAAACTTTGCCCAGAATTTAAGAAGCAAGGAGGATTATATCTATAAGCATTCTCTTAATGTGGCTATAATCTGCGCTATGCTGTGTTATAAACTGGCTTTCAGAAATGAGGTTCAATTTGAATGTGTCATGTCCGCCATCTGCCATGAGGTAGGGAAGCTGGAAATGCCTCAGGAGATCGTTGACAATGCCAAAGACAGGGCAGAGTTAAATGGGCTTTTTGCCAAGTATGAGCAGGCAGGGGTAAAGGTCATAGAGAGTTCCATTGTAAGCAGACCTACGGTAAAGAGAAATGTTCAGCAGGCCCAGATCGTCAGGGATGCGGTGGAACATTTAAAACCCATAGGTCACATGAAGATAATAAACGGAGCCAGGGTTTTGGCCGTGGCAGATACCTTTGATACCCTTACTGGAATGAGCTTAAAGGGAGAGGAGCCTCTGACCTCTGTAGGAGCTTTGAAATACCTGATCAAGCATAATGATAAATACGATCCCGCTGTAGTTGATGCACTGGTTGAATGCATAAACTTCCTTCCGGAAGGCTGCAGTGTGGAGCTTACAAACGGTGAAAAGGGTCTGATAATCACAGCCAATGAAATGGATATTTTCAGGCCTGTGGTCCTTAGCTATAACGATAACCGACTTATAGATCTAAGAAGCTCGGGAATAATAGACAATCTTAAGGTGGAGGATACTATTAAGAAGTTTGATGAAAGGCATATTGTGGATCCTGACACCATTGCTGCAGCAAAGGCAGGCTTATAATGGGTTAAGAAATCAGGGCTCTCTATAAATTTTCTGCTTAATTTTTTACATAAGTGTCCTTACCAAGCTCCTTGATCAGACCCTTCATAAGAAGCCCCATTAGCGCCTCTATAAGCTCAGAGATCTCAAGGGAGCTTTCAATACATATTTCTTCTATGTTTTTTGGATCAAGATCAATATGGGAATATATTATAGCCTCTGTTTTAGACAGTCCGATGTCAGGCCTGTCTGAGACCGGGCTTTTTTCTTTTTCCGGGCTTAAAGGATCATCTGTTTTAATGTGATCCGGAATAAGTATATCCAGTATGTCATCGGCGCTTGCCACGGGGAAGGCACCCTGCTTCCAGAAATTTATGCAGCCCTCGCTTAGGGGATCGGTTATTCTTCCCGGAACTATGGCTATATCCTTGCCCTGATCAAGAGCCATATCAACAGTTATCCCCGTTCCGGATTTGGATCTTGCCTCTATTACAACGACTATATCGGAAAGAGCGGATATTATCCTGTTTCTTACAGGGAAAAGGTTGGATTTGGGAGGAGTTTTGGGGGGATATTCAGATATTAAGCCTCCCTCCCTTTCAAGTCTTTCATATAAGATCCTGTTGCCGGGGGGATAGCAAATGTCTATGCCGCAGCCAAGTACCCCATAGCTTTTACCCTTTGCGTCTAAACAGGACATCTGTGATATGCCGTCAATACCATAGGCCATACCGCTTATGACGGAGACACCGGCCTTTGCCAGATCTCTTCCGAAGTCGGCGGCCACACTTCTTCCGTATTGGGAGCAGTTCCTTGCACCTATAAGGGCTGCGCTTGGGACGCTGTCTTGTGGGAGCTTACCCTTAACGAAGAGAGCAAAGGGGTGTCCCTTAATATTTTTAAGTCTTTTAGGATAGTCCCCGGAATAATGCGGAATAAAACGAATGCCGCTTTTTTGAAATTTTTCATATTCTTTCTCGGGTTTGTAGCCGTCCCTGCTTTTTATTATTATGTCTGCTGTCTTTGAGTTTATGCCTTCAAACTTTATAAGGTCTGACTTATTCATTTCAAAGATCCTCCTGCTGGATCCGGCATTTTCAAGCAGTGTTGTCATGGGTCTGAAACAGCTGTTTCTTAAACAGGCCCACCAATAGTCAAAAATTATATCTTCAGTCATTTTTTATCCTTATATCTCAAAATTTTTGTTAAGATGCATAGCTTCGGTAAGAGAGGCTATGCTTATCTTTTCTTCCTCCTTCATATCAGCCACAGTCCTTGCTATCTTTAATATCTTGTGGCAGGAGCGGGCTGAAATATCCATTTTTTTCAGAGATTTTTTAAGAAAGCTCTCCTCCTTTTCCCCAAGAGAGCAGTAGCTTTTAATATTCTCCGCTGTCATTTTGGAGTTAAATAATACACCGCCTTCCCCGAATCTTTTCTTTTGGATAAAGCGGGTCTTTTCAACTCTTTCCCTTATATCGGAGGAGCTTTCGTTTGTCGGGATCTTATCGGGAAAGAGATCCTCTATTTTTAAAGGATTGACATTTAAGCATATGTCTATCCTGTCAAGAAGAGGTCTGCTAAGCCTGCTTAAGTATCTCTTAATGGCAGGCAGGGAGCAGTTACATTTATTTCTGTCGGGGTAGGCTCCGCAGGGACAGGGATTCATGGCCGCAACCAGCATGAATTCCGCAGGATAGATATAGCTGCCCTGATTACGCTCTATTGTGACCTTTCCATCCTCCAGGGGCTGTCTCAGAACCTCCAGGGAAGCTCTTGAAAATTCCGGGAGTTCGTCCAAAAAAAGCACACCTCTGTCAGCATAGGAAACTGCACCGGGCTTTATTCTGGCTCCTCCGCCTATCATACCGATGTCGGTGATGGTGTGATGGGGGGAGATGAAGGGACGCTCGGTGATGATACCGCCCTTTCCGGGAAGCTTTCCGGCAACGCTGTATATTTTGGTGACTTCAAGACTTTCATTCTTTGAAAGAAGGGGCATAATAGTTGGAATGCATTTGGCTATCATGCTTTTTCCGGAGCCCGGAGGCCCCACCATTAAAACGTTGTGCATTCCGCTGACCGCAACTTCTATTCCCCGTCTTATGACCTTCTGGCCCGAAACATATTTGAAATCGGCCGGGGAGCTGTTATCTGAAGGCAAAATATCCGTAACCCTTTCGGGGGAAAGTTTGATCTCATCATTGAGATAGGAAGCAAGCTCCTTGAGATTATTGGGAGCTATTATATCTATTTCCTCCACTATGGCGGCTTCTGCCAGATTATCCCTTGCCACAATACATCTTTTTATTTTTTCTTTTTTGGCGTTTAAGACTATGGGCAGTATGCCTTCAACCCCCTTTATCTCGCCGTTTAAGGTAAGCTCACCTATAAAGACTGTATCCTTTACAAGCTTGTCATCCACCTGTCCTGTTGTAATAAGAATTGCTATTGCCATGGCAAGATCATAGCCGGTCTTTGATTTTCTGATATCTCCGGGAGCAAGATTTAAAGTCACATGCTTTACAGGAAAGAAAAAGCCGGAATTTTTGATTGCTGTCCTGACCCTTTCCTTTGCTTCCCTGACCTCGACTCCCAGATAGCCTACCAGTTCAAATACCGGCATGCCCTCAGACACATCTGCTTCGACCCTGACCAGATAGCTTTCTATTCCGCTTATACCGGCGGATAATACATAGTTAAACATCTGATGCCAAGTCCTCCTTATATTCTTTTGTAAGTTTTAGAGGCGCCTTTTATTGCCGGCTTTCTACTCCGGGTAAGGGGTATTCTAGAGCCCTTTTTTCTCTATTTCAAGTCCTTATGAGAAATTAAAAAAACTTCGTAAAATATAGATAAAAATGCCTTTTATTAAGGGCTTATACTTTGGAAGGAGAAAGGGGTGTCATTAAAAAAAAGCTTAAATGATCAGAAAAAATTTGGCTATTTTTTTGGGGGCCTGATTTAAGAGTAAAATTAGAGTAATTATTTCTTATACTTGACGAAAATAAAAATTATGGTGTATATTGTCGAATGTTGAATATTTTCAGATTCAAAAGCATTTAAGTCTGACAATTTTATATAAATGGAGGTTTTTATGGCAAGCAATCTTGTGATAGTGGAGTCTCCCGCAAAGGTAAAGACAATAAAAAAATTTTTAGGTTCCTCTTATGAGGTTATGGCCAGTAACGGTCATGTCAGGGATCTGCCTAAAAGTCAGCTGGGATTTGATCCGGAAAATGATTATGAGCCCAAATATATTACCATCAGAGGCAAGGGTGAGCTTCTTGCAGCCTTACGAAAGGCTGCAAAAAAAGCTGACAAAATTTATCTGGCAACTGACCCTGACCGTGAGGGAGAGGCTATATCCTGGCATCTTTTAAAGGCCTTGAAGCTGGAAGGGAAGACAGTAAAAAGGATCACCTTTAACGAGATCACCAAAAATGCCGTAAAGGAATCATTAAAGAATGCAAGAACAATAGATATGGGTCTGGTAAATGCCCAGCAGGCCAGGAGGATCCTGGACAGAATGGTGGGCTATAGGATATCTCCCCTTTTATGGGCCAAGGTAAAGAGAGGCCTGAGTGCAGGAAGGGTACAATCAGTGGCTTTGAGGATCGTTTGCGACAGAGAGGCTGAGATAGATGCTTTTATACCCAGGGAATACTGGACTCTGGATGTGAATCTGAACATAAAGGGTGAAAAAAAGCCCATAAGTGTTCATTATGCCGGATCCGGGGACAAAAAATCGGAAATAGCTTCAAAGGAAGAGCTGGATAAAATAAAGAAAGAACTGGAAAAGGCAAAATATAAGGTTTCGGAAGTAAAGAAGGGTCAAAGACTTAAAAAGCCCCCCCTTGCCTTTACCACCTCAACCCTTCAGCAGGAAGCCAGTAAGAATTTGAATTTTTCCACTCAGAAGACTATGAGGATAGCTCAGCAGCTTTATGAAGGAGTGGACGTTAAAGGGGAAGGGACTGTAGGTCTTATATCCTATCTGCGTACAGATTCCACCAGAGTTTCAGATGAAGCAAAGGAGCTGGCAAAGAGCTTTATAAGTGAGAATTACGGTGAAGACTATCTTGGTTCATCCGAAGAAAAATCTAAGGAAAAGAAAAATGTTCAGGATGCCCACGAGGCCATAAGACCTACGGATCCTGCAAGAACCCCGACTAAAATAAAGGAATCCCTATCAAGAGATCAGCTAAGACTTTATGCTCTTATATGGAAGCGTTTTGTGGCAAGCAGGATGTCGGCAGCG
Organism: Lachnospiraceae bacterium; assembly: GCA_024680675.1. Lineage (GTDB taxonomy): Bacteria > Bacillota > Clostridia > Lachnospirales > Lachnospiraceae > UBA2868. Next base: position 41,125 of record JAILBX010000271.1, read on the forward strand.
GTTTTTGATACCATTGCAGTAAAAATTACAGCAGGAGACCACAGATTTGCCATATCCTCTCAAAGTCTTAAGTTTGATGGCTTTATGAGTGTGTATACAGAAAGCGAGGAGGAAGGAGATAAGAATAAGGCAAAATTAAATTCTATATCCACGGAAAGCATCCTGAGCTTTGATTCCTATGATGAAAAACAGCATTTCACCCAGCCAAGCGCTCATTTTACCGAGGCTTCCTTAGTTAAGGCTTTGGAGGAGCTTGGCATAGGAAGGCCAAGTACCTATGCTCCCACAATTACAACCCTTCTTGCCAGAAGGTATGTGGCAAAGGATGGGAAAAACCTTTTTGTTACCGAGCTTGGTGAGGCAGTCAATAAGATAATGACAGATTCCTTTTCGAGTATTGTTGACAAGGATTTTACAGCTAATATGGAGATCCTCTTAGATAATGTGGAAGAGGGAACAGTAGACTGGAAGACAATAATATCAAATTTTTATCCTGATCTTGATGAGGCGGTAAAGATTGCAGAAGAGCAGCTTGAAAAGGTTACGATAAGAGATGAAGAAACCGATATAATATGTGACCTCTGTGGAAGAAACATGGTTATAAAGTACGGTCCCCACGGAAAATTCCTTGCCTGTCCCGGCTTTCCCGAGTGTAAAAACACCAAGCCATATCTTGAAAAGATAGGGGTAAAATGCCCCAAGTGCGGTAAAGAGATAGTGATAAGGAGATCCAAAAAAGGAAGAAGATTTTACGGATGCGAGGGTGGCCCTGAATGTGACTTTATGGTATGGCAGAAGCCTACAAATACCCGCTGCGAAAAGTGTGGAAGCATGATGGTGGAAAAGGGTAATAAGCTTCAGTGCATAAATGAGGAATGCAAGTTCATAAAAGCAAAGGATAAAGAGGAGGTAAATGAAGGATAGGATTAAAAATGTCAGACAATTCTGTTGATATTTTTGTCACCTTGTGATATAATCTTGTAAAAGAAAGGCTGGAATATGAGTAGTGTAGAGTTGCTTGATAAGACGCGGCTCATTAACAAGCTCCTTCATAACAATAATGCCAGTAAGGTGGTTTTCAGCGATATTTGTGATGTGCTGAAGGGGATAATAGAGTCGAATGTCCTGGTTATAAGCAAAAAAGGGAAAATATTGGGTCTTGGAGTGAGATCTGATATGGGAACCATTGGCAAATTCAATAAGTATAAGGTCGGAAGCTTTATTGACAGAGATTTGAACAGACGCCTTCTTGAGGTGCTTTCCACAAAGGAAAACGTTAATCTTGAAACGCTGGGATTTGATGAAAAAGCTTCTTTGGAGTATCAGGCTCTTATTACACCGGTGGATATAGCGGGAGAGCGGCTTGGGACTCTTTTCTTCTATAACCCTCACAAAGGCTATAATATTGACGATATCATCCTTTGCGAATACGGAGCCACTGTTGTTGGTCTTGAAATGCTCAGAGCTCTTACGGAAGAGGACACTGAGGAAAAAAGAAAGATACAGGGGGTAAAGGCGGCTATAAGTACCCTTTCCGTTACGGAGCAGGAGGCCATATGCCATGTCTTTGATGAGTTAGGAGGAATGGAGGGTATTCTGGTAGCCAGCAAGATAGCGGATAAGGTGGGAATAACCAGATCCGTCATAGTAAATGCTCTCAGAAAGTTTGAGAGCGCAGGAGTGATAGAATCAAAATCCTCGGGAATGAAGGGAACCTATATAAAGGTACTGAATCCAGCGGTTTTTGAAGAAGTTGAAAATATGAAAAATGAAAAGTAGATAATATGCTGTGAAAGGATTCACAGATGGAAAAAACGGATTTTAACCTGGTTAACTTCCGTTTTTTGTGTTTTTGGAAATGGTAAACACTATATTTTGTGTAAAGGACTTGTATTTTACTCGGAAATTATTATAATAGAATAGGGTGGTGAGTAAAATGATTAATTCTGACGTATTTAATTGTGTCAATGTGCTGAGTAAGGCAGCTGATGGAGCCTGGAAGAGAAATGAGGCTATAGCAAATAATATTGCCAATGTTGATACTCCCGGCTATAAAAGACAGGATGTGTCTTTTGAGACGGAGCTTAAGCATGCCTTAAAGGCAAGTCGTTATGTTACTTTGGATGAAAAGATAAATGAGTTAAATAAGAGCGGTCTTGACAGGATAGAAGCAAGGACATACCGCGATCATTCGGGCTTTGCTTACAGGATCGACGGGAACAATGTGGATATCGACAATGAAAATGTTGAGCTTGCCTCAAACCAGATCAAGTACAACGGTATAATTCAAAGTATAAACGATCATTTTAACAACTTGAAGACCGTGTGCAAGTAAGCCTGAGACATATGTCATTTAAGGTGAAAGCTTAAGAAAACGGGCATATTGAAAACGTTGGTTGTATTTTAAGCTGCACTTTTTCCTGAAAAGGAAAAGAAGAGACTTAGAGAAAGGGGCGATCATATGAGCATATTTAAATCCTTTGGTGTCAATTCTTCGGGAATGACAGCCGAAAGATTTCGAATGGATATTATTTCACAAAATGTTGCAAATGCAAATACCACAAGAACCGAGGATGGCAAGCCCTATGTAAGAAAGGTGGTTACCTTTCAGGAGAAGACTATGGATCCCACAAGGTTTGAGACCATATTTAAAAAGACAAGGGGAATGTACGTAGGAGACGGTGTCAGGGTTTCAAAGATCCACAATGACGAAGTTAATGAAATGAAGAAGGTCTATGATCCCTCCCACCCGGATGCCGATGAAGACGGATATGTATTATATCCAAATGTCAACATAGTTGCGGAAATGACGGATCTTATTGATGCTACAAGGGCTTATGAGGCAAACGCAACGGCTTTTACTGCTTCAAAGGCATTGGCAACCAAGGGCCTTGAGATAGGCAGAGGATAAATAGTATCGGAGGAGTGATATGGATATAACTGATTTTTTGAATATAAATTCAAACGCCATAGACAGAGCAGCTCAAAGGGCGTCAACAAAAAAGGGGAAGGATGTTGACGAAAGCTTTGCTTCAATGTTTGATTCGGCCTTAAGCAACCTTAATGAGACCAATTCCCTCCTTGTGGCCAAGGATGAGGAGGAAATGAAGTTTGCATTGGGAATATCCGACAACACCCATGAGCTGGCTATTGCAGCGGCAAAGGCTTCTACTGCCTTAAGCTACACAACCGCATTAAGAGATAAATTTATTGAGGCGTATAAAGAGATCACACAGATCCAAGTATAACAGATTCAAGTATAGGGGATGTAAAAATTGGGAGACAGATTAAAGGAATTATTACAAAGGTTCCTGGAATGGTGGAACAAGTTTACCGGAAAACAGAAAACTCTTATCATAAGCGTCATAGCCGGAGTTATACTGGCTCTGGCTATTTTGGCTACAGTGCTTACAAGGCCGCAGTATACCACGCTTATAAAGTGTGAGACTACAAAGCAGGCTTCTGATATAATCGCGCTTTTGGACGGAGAAGCGATCCCTTATCAGGTTACTGATGACGGGCTCATAATATCTGTAGAGAAGGAAAACCTTTCCTCTGCAACTCTTTTGCTGGGGGCAAACGGTTATCCGGCTCAGAGCTATTCACTTGAATCGGCTCTTTCGGGAGGCTTTTCCACTACTGAGTCCGACAAGGCCAAAACCTATAAGCTCTATCAGGAACAGCACCTTCAGGAAATAATGAAATCGGTGCCTGCGGTTACTGAAGCCTATGTAACTCTTTCCATTCCGGAAAATGACGGAACCCTTCTTGCAGAGAAGGAGGAGGCTTACGCCAGCGTAATGCTGGATCTTAACGAGCAGCTGGAAAACGGAGTGGCCGAGAATTTTGCGAAGAATATTGCCACGGCCCTTGGAAATAAAACCACGGAAAATATAACTATCATAGATTCCAACGGAAATCTTCTTTATTCGGGAGCCGATGAAGCCAGCGACGCTTTTTCTTCCGTCAAGGCAAATACCCAGATACAGCTGAAAAATGAGGCTGAAAAGCTGGTTAAACAGGAGGTTACCCAGGTATTGCTGGGCTCAAATCTCTATGAGGAGGTAAAGGTAGCCACTAATCTTAAAATGGACTTTTCTTCTCAAAATGAAACAACCCATACCTATACTCAGGCAGATGAGAACGGTACCAATGTGGTTTCTCATCAGGACAGCTACAAGTCTGAGGGATCGGGACAAAACGGCGGCGATCCGGGTACGGCTACAAATACCAATGAAAACGAATATGTTATTGAAGAACAGTCAAATTCCAACTACAGCGTAAATGAGGAATCCACCGACTATCTTCCCGGCGAGAAGATAACCGACAAGGCAACTCCTCCGGGAAACATAGATTATTCCTTATCCTCAGTGGCAGTGACTGCCTCCCATTACGTTATCTATAAAGAGGATGAGCTTAAAAGCCAGGGACTCCTTGACGGTATAAGCTTTGCTGAATTCAAGGCTGAAAATTCCGAAATGGTTAAAAAGGTAGTAGAAGAGGATATGGTTACTCTGGTGTCAAATGCCACGGGCATACCTGTGGCAAATATTTCCATAATTGCTTATGATGTTCCTCTTTTCCAGGCCTCCGAGGGTCTGAAGGTGGAGCCTGCAGATATAGCTCAGATAGTTCTGATAGTATTGATACTTGCCCTTCTTGCCTTTGTAGTTATTTCCAGTCTCAGAAGAGAGAAGGAGGAAGTGCCGGAAGAGGAGGAGCTTTCAGTGGAGGAGCTTTTGGAGTCTACTCAGGAAGCGGAAGAGGAAATGGAAGATATCGAATTGGAATCCAAGTCGGAAGTCAGGCTTTTGGTTGAGAAGTTTGTGGATGAAAATCCCGACGCAGCAGCAGCCTTGCTTAGAAACTGGCTTACGGATGAATGGGGGTAAAATATGCCGCAGCAACCGGAGGCAATGGAACCGGAGATCACCGGTCTTCAGAAAAGTGCAATATTGTTGATAGCTCTTGGGCCTGAGAGATCAGCTCTGATCTTCAAGTATTTAAAGGAAGAAGAGATAGAGGAGCTGACTCTTGAAATAGCCAATACAAGAAGCGTTACCCCTCAGGTGAAGGAAATGGTCATTGAGGAGTTTTATCAGGTCTGCCTTGCACAGCAGTATATCGCAGAGGGCGGAATCGGCTATGCCAAGGAGCTGCTTGAAAAGGCTCTGGGCGTTGAAAAGGCCAATGACGTTATCGGAAGACTTACTGCTTCTCTCCAGGTTAAACCCTTTGAGTTTATCCGTAAAACCGAGGCTTCCCAGGTGCTTAACTTTATTCAGGACGAGCATCCCCAGACTATCGCTCTTATATTGTCCTACTTAAATTCCTCACAGGCAGCCATGATACTTTCGGCGCTGCCTCCCGACAGTCAGTCGGATGTAACCAAACGTATTGCCCAGATGGACAGGACATCACCGGATGTAATAAAGGATGTGGAGAAGATATTGGAAGGAAAGCTTTCAAGCCTTGTAAACCAGGACTACACTATTATCGGCGGCGTGGATTCCGTTGTAGAGATTTTGAATACAGTAGACAGAAGTACAGAAAAGCATATTATGGAAACTCTGGAGATAGACGAACCGGAGCTGGCGGACGAGATCAGAAAGAAGATGTTTGTATTCGAGGATGTTCTGCTGCTTGATGACAGAGCTATACAGAGAGTGCTTCGTGATGTTGAAAACAGCGACCTCGCCGTAGCCTTAAAGGGTGCCAATGAAGAGGTTCAGGCAGCTATATTCAAGAACCTTTCCAGCCGTCTTGCATCCATGATCAAGGAGGATATGGAATTCATGGGTCCTGTACGTATGAAGGATGTTGAAGAAGCTCAGCAGAAGATAGTTAATACCATAAGAAGACTTGAGGAAAGCGCAGAGATCGTTATTTCCCGTGGCGGAGGTGATGAGATAGTTGTCTAATCTGCTTAAGTCGGCCTCGGTACAGGTGAAGGGCGATGGGGAAAAAAGAGTAATAAATTCAAATGAGCTTATTGCCGCAAGAATGCAGAAGTTAGCAGAGCTTCTTTCTATGGAGGATGAGAATTATTTTGCCGATGATTTCACCGAAGGTCTTGAGGCAGAGCAGGTGGAAGCTTTATTGTCTGATCCGGATGAAGTAGAGGAGGATTTAAATGAGGCCAGGGAAAGCGCCTCAAAGATAATTGAAGAGGCCAATGCCCAGGCTCAGGCTATAATAGAAAACGCCCAGACACAAGCCTCGGGCATTATGGATAATGCCGCAAATGAGGCAGAAGCTGCCAGACAGGAAGCTGTGGTTCAGGGTCATGACGAGGGATACAAAAGAGGTTATGACGAGGCTATGGCGGCAGGAATGGAAGAAATAGAGGCTTTGAAGGAAGAGCTTCAAAGGGAAAAGGAAGAAACAGCCAATGAGTATCAGAAAAAGTACGAGGAAATGGAGCCTGAGCTTGTTGAAATATTGACGGATATTTATGAGCATGTTCTGGGTATCAGTCTGTCGGATAATTCTGATATGATAATGCATCTTTTAAAAGAAACCATAAGGAATGTGGAGGGAAGCAAGAACTTTATGCTTCACGTTTCTACTGACGACTATGCTTTTATCAGTGCCTACAGGGAAGAGCTGATGAACTGTGTGGGAGGGATCGACACCTTGGATATTATAGAGGATATGACTCTTGCCCAGTCAAATTGCTTTATTGAATGTGAAAGCGGAATATATGATTGCAGCCTGGGAACAGAGCTTTCCAATCTGAAAAAGGAATTAAGACTTTTATCTTATCATAAATAAGAGGGTAACTATGGACGCTGGTAAGTACAGACAGGCTTTGGAAAAAACATATTTTAAAAGGCTTGGTAAGGTTGTAAATATAGTGGGACTTACAATAGAGTCCATAGGCCCCGATGCAAAACTTAACGATATATGCAGGATAATGACCGATAAGAATACAGGTGATTATGTTACGGCTGAGGTGGTGGGCTTTAAGGACAACAGAACCCTTTTGATGCCCTATGAGTCCACTGATGGTCTGGGCTACGGGTGTATTGTGGAAAACCTGGGCTACTCCCTTAAGGTTAACGTGGGAGAGGATATGCTGGGGAAAACCCTGGATGGACTGGGAAGGCCCATAGATGGCAGTGAAATAATCACAGATAAGGAATATCCTGTGGATGCTCCGGCACCGGATCCCCTAAAGAGGGTTATTATAGATACCCCTCTTCCTTTGGGCGTGAAGGCTGTTGATGGCATAATGACCATTGGGAAGGGGCAGCGTATCGGTATCTTTGCCGGTTCCGGCGTAGGCAAGAGCACTTTGCTCGGAATGTTTGCCAGAAATACAAAAGCGGATATAAATATAATAGCCTTAATAGGAGAACGAGGCAGAGAGGTGAGAGAATTCATAGAAAGGGATCTGGGGGAAGAAGGAATGAAAAGATCCATTGTTGTGGTGGCTACCTCAGATAAACCGGCTTTGGTAAGAAAGAAGGCCGCTATGACCGCTACAGCTCTTGCCGAATATTTTCGGGATAAGGGAGAGGATGTTTTGCTTATGATGGATTCCCTAACCCGTTTTTCCATGGCTCAGAGGGAGATAGGTCTTGCAAGCGGAGAACCTCCCGTAACCAGGGGCTACCCTCCCAGTGTTTATTCTGAAATGCCAAAGCTTCTTGAAAGGGCAGGTAATGCTGAAAGAGGTTCCATAACCGGTCTATATACGGTACTTGTGGACGGTGACGACTTTAATGAACCTATTACGGATACGGCAAGAGGAATACTTGACGGTCACATAATGCTTGACAGAAAGCTTGCTCATAAGAATCACTATCCGGCCATCGATATTTTACAGAGTATCTCAAGATGTATGAGTCAGATAGCAGATAAGGAGCATAAGTCTGCTGCGGGAAGACTGAAAAATGTTCTTGCAACATATAATGAGGCCGAGGATCTTATAAATATAGGAGCCTATAAGTCCGGAGCCAATCAGGGTATAGATTACGCTATAGAAAAGATAGACAAGGTCAATGAGTATCTTTGCCAGGATGTGGATTCAAAGTACAGCTTTGAAGATGAGGTTGACATGCTAAATAAAATATTTGAGTAGGGTATAAATGGCTAAATTTATCTACAGCATGCAAAATATACTGAATCTTAAGGTTAAGCTTGAGACTCAGGCAAAAAATGAGTTTGCTATGGCAAATGCAAAAGTAAATGAAGAGGAAGAAAGATTAAAGGCTCTTTATGATCGAAAAGAAGCTTATTCCCAAAGACTTAAGGAGCTCTATAGTGATAAAATTTCCGTTTTGGATATTAAAGAGACTACAAATGCTGTAGAGATCATGGAGCTTCAGATAGAGCAGCAGAAGGAAAGGATCAGAAGGGCAAATTCGGAATTAGAGCTTGCCAGAGAAGCCCTGAAGGAGGCTATGCAGGAAAGACAGACCCATGAGAAGCTCAGGGAAAATGCCTTTGAGCTTTTCAAGGAGGAGGTTAAGGCATCTGAGAATAAGGAAATTGATGAGCTTGTAAGCTACAGGTACGGACAGGCTAAAGAGGATTGATATGGCTAAAGGCGACGAGATAATAGAAGAAGAGGACAAGGGAAAAAAGAAAAAAGACAGGAAAAGCAGGAAAAAGGACAAGGCTGAGGGAGACCCCAAGAAGGGGGAGGCCGGCCTTTATACGGACGGAGAAGAGGAGGAGGGCGGAGGACTTTCTGCGGCTCTCATTATCATACTGATAATAATCATATGGCTTGCTATCATCTGTCTGCTCATAAAGCTGGATGTTGGAGGCTTTGGGTCTAATTTCCTCTATCCCGTGCTGAAAAATGTTCCTGTTATAAACAAGATACTGCCTGACAGTGATCTTTCTTTGAACATGGAAAATCAGCCAAAAGGAGAGTTTTCAACCATAGAGCAGGCAGAGGCAGAGGTTGCAAGACTGAGAAAGGAAATAGACAGACTAAACAGCGCTGCTCCCACTGAAAGCACTGCCACAAGTGAAAATGAAGAACAGATAGCGGCAATGAGGGCAGAGATAGAGAGACTTAAAACCTTTGAAGACAGCCAGGTGGAATTCCAGAGGATAAAGACCGAATTTTATGAGGAGGTTGTTTTTTCCGACGAGGCTCCGCCTATAGAGAATTATAAAAAGTATTATGAGGAGATAGATCCGGAAAATGCTGAATATCTCTATAAACAGGTAGTTACCAAGATGGAGGCTGACAAAGAGCTGGATGATTTTGTCAGGGTTTACAGTGAAATGAAGCCTAAAAATGTGGCTGCCATATTTGAAAAGATGACGGGTAATCTGGATCTGGTTGTAAAAATACTTAAGAAAATGGATCCTGCTACAAGAGCCCAGATAATGAATGTTTTAGATCCTACTCTGGCATCCCAGCTGACAAAGCTTATGGATCCCAAATGATGAAAAGGATCAGTAGTATAAAGAAGATCAAAAAAGCGTTGATAAATTCAGCGCTTTTTCTGAAGGCAGAGAAAGCATGAGACCTTTAAGGCTTTTCAAAGATGGCTTTTGGCGCTAAATCTTTTCTGAAATATGTCGATATATTATTTGATATGGTGAAAGAGTAAAAATACATAAGAAAGGAGGTAAGGAAAAGATGGAAATGACCAAGTTGAATGATCTTACGGCAATGTTTTCGGGAGCCACAGGATCCCTTGACCTGGTTCCCAACCAAAGGGGATTTAATCCAAAGGATAATGATGATTCCTTTACTAAGGTTATGAACCAGGCAGTGGGAAACAATATGGATGTAAGAGCAGACATAAATTCAGGCATACGCCGGTCAAAGCCTGCCGAGCTCAAGCACAGTAACCGAAGGGATATTGAAGGAGACAGGAGTGTAAAGGATTCCGGGGAAGAAAATAAGGCTCTTGAAAAGACAGATCATAAGACTGAAAGCAAGGAAATAAAGGGTAAGCTTGAGGAAAAGACCAAAGATGTGAAGGATGCCATCAAGGATGAGCTCTCCGTAACTGATGAGCAAATAGAAGAGGCTATGGAAGCTCTGAATATGGAGGATATTTCACTCCTTGATCCAAATGCTTTAAAAGAGCTTCTTATGGAGCTTACGGGAACAGAGGATCAGATGTCTCTTGTTACCGATGAGGGACTTTTGGGAAGCCTTAACAGGATCTTAGGGGTTCTTGATCAGGGTCTTGGTGAGATCTCGGATGAGCTTGGGATAAGCAGAGAGGATATAGGTCAGGCTATTGAAAAAATGCTCTCAGGAGAAGAAAGTATTGAAGCTTTAGAGGATAAGGGGGAAGTATCAGATCCTAAAGCTTTAGAAATCGCTCCTCAAAATCCAAAGGAGACAGGAGCAGGGGAAGATAAAGCTTCTAAGGATCACAAGAAGGCTACGGAAAATAACTCCGGCAAAGGCCTGCAATACACAGAGGCTTCAAAGACTGTAATAAAGACTGAAAACAATTTCCAGAACTTTGACAATCAGCCAAAGGATCAGAACGATTTTCAGAATCAGATGCAGCCCCAGCCCCAGCCCCAGATAACTATCGAAATGGGCTCTAACGGC
>JAILBX010000274.1 GCA_024680675.1 Lachnospiraceae bacterium
GCTCTCTATAAGGCCAGTCTTTCCTTTAAGAGGGTATTTCTCTTTGTTACAGTCACATTCTTCACCCCATAGGAAAGCGCCTTCCTTGTTCCCACGATCACAAGCACCTTCTTAGCCCTGGTAATGCCTGTATATATAAGATTTCTCTGAAGCATAACGAAATGATTCATCATGATCGGCATAACCACTATGGGATACTCCGACCCCTGGGCTTTATGGATCGTTGTGGCATAGGCATGGATCAGCTCGTCAAGCTCACTTACATCATACTCTATGCTCCTGCCGTCAAAGCTTACCTTCAGGGTCCTGTCTGTCTCATTCACAGACTCTATTATGCCGATATCGCCGTTAAAAACTTCCTTATCATAGTTATTCTTTATCTGCATTACCTTGTCATCAACACGAAAAGCATAACCGCTCCGGCGCAGACACTCCTTTTGTACGGTGACCTTACCCCTGCCCCGCATAAATATCTCCTGCTCCTGGGGATTTAAGGCCTCCTGCAATGAAAGATTAAGGTTCGCTGCCCCTACCACACCTCTCTGCATAGGCGTAAGCACCTGTATCTGTGAAGTCTCCACATGGTAATACTTTGGCAGCTTCTCCTTTACCAGCTTTACAATTCTTGAAACCGAAGCCTCTGCATCCTCATTTTCAATAAAGAAGAAATCCGTGTTCTTCCCATTGCTGATATCCGGCATCTTACCTTCGTTGATGCGGTGAGCGTTCATAATTATCCGGCTGGTCTGTGCCTGTCGGAATATCCTTGTAAGCCTCACTACCGGGAAGGCTCCTGAATCTATGATATCTCTCAACACATTTCCTGCTCCCACACTTGGCAGCTGGTCAATATCTCCAACCATAATAAGACGCATGGTTGGCGGGATTGCTTTCAAAAGAGAGTTCATAAGCACTATGTCTATCATAGAGCACTCATCCACTATTAAAACATCACCCTCCAGAGGATCCTCCTCATTCTTTTTGTATCCCTCCGGTGGTTTACACTCAAGCAGCCTGTGTATGGTCTTTGCCTCAAGACCTGTTGCCTCGGTCATTCGCTTTGCCGCACGACCCGTAGGAGCTGCAAGGAGTATCTTAAGACCGTAAGCCTTATAAGCAGATATGATCCCGTGGGTAGTTGTGGTCTTCCCTGTACCCGGACCCCCTGTTAAGACCATGACCTTTGCAGTAGCCGCAGTCCTTATAGCATCCGCCTGAACCTTATCATATTTCATATGTGTTTTCTGCTCTATAGCCTCTATTCCAAGAGAAAGGGCATCATTCCCTGATTTTTCCCTTGCTTCCATAAGCCTTGTGTAGAGCTTATCCCCGGCAGGAGAGGAAGAAAGCTTCTTAAGCCTTCCTGCCACACCAAGCTCCGCATAGTAAAAGGGAGGCAGGTATATGGGTATGACCCTGCTTCCATCCTCATCCAGGCGGACTATATCCTTTTCAAGGATAAGTTCTCCCTTCCTGATCATATCGTCCATTGTCATTATGATAGTCTCTTCTGATGCTTCCAGTAATTCAGAAGCCTTATCTATAAGCTGCTTTTTTTCGGCAAATACATGACCATCATTTGACAGCTCCGAAAGGGTGTACATAAGCCCGCTCCGAAGCCTTAAATAGGATTCCTTAGTAAAGCCTAACTTCATTGCGATCTGATCAGCCGTCTTAAAGCCTATCCCCCAGATATCGTCTGCCAGCTTGTAAGGGTTTTCCTTCATAATCAAAATGCTGTCATTCCCATATTGCTTATATATCTTTGCGGCATAGGAGGTTGATACCTGATGTTCCTGTAAAAAGAGCATGATATTCTTCACCTCTTTCTGCCTCTCCCAGGACTCGGCTATCATCTTGACACGTTTCTTTCCTATGCCCTCTATTTCGATCAAAACTTCAATATTATCCTCAATAACAGTAAAGGTATCCACACCGTATTTCTGGACGATCTTTTTGGCAAACTTTGGGCCTACGCCTTTAATAAGCCCTGAGCCCAGGTACTTCTCCATGCCATAGACCGTGGCCGGAAGGGTTTCCTCCCAGTTTTCCGCAAGGAACTGTCTTCCGTACTTAGGATCCACCTTCCAGTTTCCTTCACAGATAAGCACGGAGCCCACATTTGCATCTATCAGATTACCGATGACCGGCACAAGATCACTGTGATCCTTAACCCGGCATTTAAGCACCGAATATCCGTTTTCAGGATTCTGATATGTAATTCTCTCCACCACGCATCGGATCTTCTGCACAGCTTACCGCCTCCAATTTCTTATACTTACCTTTACTGTTTAAGGCAATTTATTTTATATCCAAAATAAAACTCATAAGATAATCTACAATTTCTTCCGGAGTCTCCTTATTTCCATCATCAAACCAATGCAGGATAACGCTGTTTACAGCACCTATTCTGGCTGTTGTGCTGTATTTTTCTTTAATATCCGAAAATGTCATTGTTTTTGCAACACTACCGGCAACTTCTAATATCGAATATAAAATAAGGGAGGCGTTTACAGATTTTTTTTCTTTAAATCTTTGATAATTATCCTCCACAAAATAAATATATCTGAAGAGAAATGACCTCCATTTTCTTTCATCTTCAGACATAACAAGAGGAAGTACATTTTCCTTGAGATCAGAGTATATACTGTCCTTTATGTATTCCATAACATCATTTGTAGATGAGAAATTTCGATAAAAAGAGGCTCTTGCCACCTTTGCTCTTTTAACCACATCAGTAACAGTAATATCCGTATATGCTTTTTCCACCAAAAGCTCTTTGAAAGCCTCTGCTATTTCTCTTTTAGATGGATGCACTCTTTCTGACATGATACATCTTCCCTTTATATTGTCTCATTAACAATTAAGTGTATTGACCTTATTGCTTTTATAATTAAAATTATTTCTAAAGATACAATATGTCTCAATCACGATTGCATTGTATCATAGGGTGTATAAAAGTCAATAATCACCCCCTGATCCAAATAATTACTAAGGAGAAAAAAAATGCAGAATATTCTTGTAACAATTTTTAATGTTGAAAGCGAGGGCTTTCAGGCAATTACTACCTTAAGCAAAAAGGCCGTTACAAATGACTATGCCATCATGGATATGGTGCTGGTAAAAAAGGAAGGCGCTAATCTTACTGTATGTGACAGCTTCAGCTCCGGAATAAACACAACTGATGATACTGCTGCAGGTGGTCTGGTTGGCAGTCTTTTAGGAATCTTAGGTGGGCCTGTCGGTGTCCTTCTTTGCGGAACAGCAGGCGCTCTTGGTGGGTCAATATTGGATACAAAAGATGCCGCTGACAATGTTTCTATGCTGGAAATGGCAGCATCCAAGCTTCAGGATAAGGAAACTGCGCTTATGATCCTGGCAGATGAAACAAATGAAGCAGGACTTGATTTGGAAACTGAAAAGTTCAATTCTTTAACCATGAGATTTGATGCAGCTGTTATTGCCGCCGAAGTAGACGAAGCGATAAAAATGCAAAAGGAAATGGAAAGACAGGCCTATTCTTCGAGCTGCCCTCGATGCAGGTGCAGATCTTTTCTTAACTGGTGATAAAGACTTTTTAGAATCTTCCATCACTGATCCAAGAATTATCAGCGTCGCAGAATTTCTCGATATGTAAAGATCATAAGCATAATAGTGGCCAGAGCGAATTGCGATTGAAAC
>JAILBX010000276.1 GCA_024680675.1 Lachnospiraceae bacterium
GTTGATTATGATGATAAGAATATATCTTACTACTACTTAAATGACACCTATTTAGACAATGGGAATTATGACCAGTGTTTTGTGTTTGCAGGTGAAGAGGTAAGGGAAACGGATATAATCCCTGAAGGAACTTATATAAGAGCTGAGATAAAGGGAAAGGGTAACTACGCAGCTATCGAAGGTTATGAGAACAGTGATGTGCTCGAAGTTGATTTTAAGTATTATGACAAAGCTAAGGATATATCCAAGGCAGGTGTGAAGTTAAACAATAGTAATTTAGAGTACTCGGGAGAGAATGGACTTGCCCTCAGCAGTCTTTTAAAGGATGATAACCTTGTTCTGTCACTTAATAAAGGTACTGAGAAGCTTTCCTTAGGAAGGGATTATGAGGTAGAGAGCCTTATAAATAACATAAATGCAGGAAAGGCTACTGTTACAGTAAGAGGAATAGGAGAGTACGGCGGCAAAAAGAGCTTTAGCTTTAAGATTCAGGGAAAGACCTTGAAATAATGTGATATTTATGGAATAGCTAAAAAACATAAACTGGAGGAGCTATTATGAAAAAGGGATTTGTTAAGCGAATTTTAGGGGTCTCTTTGTGCCTTGCAATGACGGCAGAGACTCTGATGCCACAGGCCGGGGTGCTTACAGCTTACGGTTTTGAACCAGATAGGGGCTTAGAAGCTTCAACTATTGATGAAGAAATGGTTGAAGAAGATGCTAAAGAAGTCTTAGAAAGCGATGAGGAGGCTTTAAAAGAGTTTTTCAATGAAGAAGAGCCCACAGCGGAAGAAATTGAAGCTGAGAAAGCTGAAAAGGCTGAGTATGACAGACTGGTTCATGAAAATGATCTGGATGATTCCTACAAGCTGTCAGATGACACAGACAGGGTAAGAAGCTTCGGGGAAGAAGAAATTCAGTCTGAAGCGGATGAGATAGAATCAGTCGGAAGCTCCTACTCAAGTGAATTTGATTATGTCATCAATGGACAGACCTACAGGGGAACTTTAGATAAGGCAGTAGCAAATGCCATAGCTGCAGGAAAACCTCTGGAAATGAAAAGTGATGTCAGGGTTTTAAAGACGATCACTGTAGAAGGAAGCGGCAAGGGCAAGGTTCTTGACCTGAGAGCTAATGGTCATAATATCCAGGGAGCTTCTGATCTTGGTTCAAATGAAATATTTAAAGTTAAAGCTGATACAACTCTCAGGATATCAAAGGGTCAATTATCGGGCGGAGGCGATGGAGCTATTATCGCCGACGGCAATTCAAGCGTAGAACTATTGGATATGCTTCTTTCCGGCAACAAGGCAAAACGTAACGGCGGTGCTTTGTATTTAGGAAAAAATGTCAGATGTGTTCTTTACGGATCTCAATTTAAGGGAAACAACGCCGGAAGAAACGGCGGTGCTATTTTTGTAAACGGATCAAACGTCAATATATATATGGATTCGAAGAGCAGATTTGAAGGAAACCAAGCCGAGAATAACGGCGGTGCTATTTATGTGGATAATACAAAGGTGAACCTGTATGGTCCTACGTCTTCTTTTGCAACTATGGTAAATAACAGGGCAAGTGGACACGGTGGGACAATATTTGCCAATAAAGATGATTGTTCTTTCTATAATATCAGTATAACAGACAGCATATCAAGTAAAGACGGCGGAGGCATCTATATAGATGGCGCTTCCAATACCTTTTCCGGCCTTCAGGTATGGAGATGTGCCTCCCTAAGCTCCGGCGGCGGAGTTTATATAAACGGTGAAAAAAGCAGCTTTTCCAATATTGATGTGAGAGCATGCGAGGCTAAGAAGTATGGCGGAGGTATATATCTTGACAGCAGATACAATATCGGTACCGGCGGTAAGATGTATATTTATGAGAATAAATGCAGCACTGACAAAAGCGCCAACAACCTTTTTCTTCAAAAAGGAAAAACCACTCGTGCGTTTATAAAGCTGGCCACCTATACTCCCGGATCCAAGGTAGGCATCTTTGCTGATCAGCCGGCAGATGGCCGCAGGCTGTCCTATGAGCCGGCAAATTGCAATCCTACATATTATGTTTCCGATAACGGAGATTACTATATTTGCTATATCAATGACCGAAAGAGCCCGGGAAACAGATCACTGTTTTTGACAAAAGACAAGAATACTGCCATGGTGGCAACTGTATCAGATCTTAAGGGCAGAAGTGAAAATAAGAGGAAGACTACAGAGCTGTCCTATAAGTATTCAGCGGATAATGGCGGGGAGTATCCGGTCTGTTCGGGCTATTTTTCTACCCCATCCATGACTGATGAGACAAAGGATCTTGTTAATAAGTATTTTTATTCTGACGGTTATTTTATAGACAGTCCCTATAGCTACAATGAACATCTGGCAAGCTTTGGACTGAGTCTTGCAATGGCCGCCGGCGGTTCAAATATCGGTGCTACTACTGATTATTCATACAAATTTGATAATGTAAAAAGTATGCTGCAGGGTATTGGCTGTGAAGATATATTCATAAGCGACAGCTATGCAGTTAAGCCAAGTGACAGCTCTATTGGCTTTGCCATAGGAAGAAAGACCATAAAAGATATTAAAACAGCTCAAAGCTATACCCTCATTCCCATTGCCGTAAGAGGTTTCGGTTATGAAAAAGAGTGGGCCGGTAATGTGACCATAAACGGTGAAAATACAAAGGGAATAGAAAATGCTGAACACTCAGGCTTCAAGGATGCAAGGACAAAGGTTTTAAATGAGATAGATGCTTATATTGCAAAAAATGATCTTGGCGGTGAATTAAAGGCAGGAAAGATAAAATTCTTCCTGACAGGATATTCAAGAGCAGGCGCCACAGCAAACCTTACCGGAAAAGCACTGGTGGATAGATACGGTTCTCTTTCAAATTATAAGAACAGTGTTTACGCTTATTGCTATGAGGCTCCCGCAGGAGCAACGGATAATGAGGACAAGAGCCTGAAAAGTGATTCCAGGGCGTATTATTGTATCCATAATGTTATCAACAGCGTGGATCTGACCCCCATGGTGGCCTTCGAAGAGATGGGCTTTAAACGTTACGGTGTGGATCATTATGTCCCGGGGGGAATGGCGGGAGATGTAAAAACCCGCTTAGGCAGCGCATCTAAGGAAAACGGAAGCTATAAGGTTACCCGCTTTTATGATAATGATATCTGGTATACAGATTCCGATGCATATTATCTTCAGAAAAAAAACATGCTTAAGCAGCTTATGCTGGTTAATGATGAGCGTTATTTTATAGATTATTTTAAAGAAGCTCAGATGAATCTTGGCAAAGCCCATTCTATAGGGCAGTTTATTAAAGGCCTGGTAACATATATTGAGTCGGACAATGTAAAGATAAGCGAAGTAAAATCCAGCAGCAAAACAATAGAACAGTGGCTGCCGGAATTTTACAGGACAATTCAGGGGTACAATACCCTTGGGGCAAATATAAAGCTTACAAGGAATGACTACAGTAACACCAAGGTTACTGCAGGAAAGCCGGGCAAGGATCTGGGTAATGGAGAAAAAAACTGGTCTGATAAGGGAGCCACAGCACAGGATACCTTCAGGTCACTTTTTATGATGCTGCTTTCAAAGACTCCAAGCGAGATGGAAGAGCTGGGGCTTTCAGTTGTGGGCATTAAAAACAAGCTGGGTATCTTTGATATGCTTGATATCTTCACGGATCTTATCAACAGTAAACTTGGTTGGGACAACGGCGGAAGCATACAGCAGAAATATCTGGATCTTCTGTGGAATAATCTAAATGATAATAAGGGTGGACAAAAGGCCTTAAGGGATGCAATAAAGGATAAAAGGGAATATGAAGCCTTTGAGAATACCTTCCCTACACTTATCTCCATGGCTATGAGGATAGTGCATCAGGACTACAAGCAGGAAGGACATGAAAGCAGTTTGAGACTTTTGGGAACCCTTGCTCATAATTCGGAAGCTATCATCCAGGGGCATATGCCGGAAATTACTTTTGCATGGGTACGCTCTTATGACAGTTACTATAACGATGAAAATACCGCATATCGCTGGGATGCCGAAAATGATCCCGGGGATCAGAGCGTTATTGTTACCAGGAAGACAACAAATGACGGACAAAGTTACCTTACTCTGGATGCCGGTAAAGACAGGGAGATATTCTATCAGTTATATAAGCCGGGAACTGCTGAGAACAAGATAATAACAAAGCATTACAATGACGGAGAAAAGCTTAAATTAGATTCATCAAAGGGTGTTTCCGAGGAATATAAGTTAAAGACCTGGACCTACAGAAGCTTTGCCAAAGAAGCCGGAAAGATAAGCTGGGTCAAGGGGGAGGAAAAAGAAGAGAGTATTACAGTCGCTCCGGATAAGTTTATTGTAACCGTAAATGCAAAATACGGATCAAGGGCAGGCATAGATAGCTCAAAGACAGAGACTATTGAAGTTACAAAGGGGGGGCAGGCCTATCTGGATGAATACAAGTTCCGGGCAGAGGGATATCATTTTGTTGGCTGGTTACAGGAGGGGGCTGATTCCTACTTCAGCAAAGAACCCAAGAAAAAGATAACAGTAAATGAAAATACAACTTATACGGCTGTATTTATGCCTCTTGTTACTAAAGCAGTGGTGGATTGGAATGTATATACTGCTATTAAAGAGGAGCTTGAGAAGGGTAACTTTACCAACCAGCTTAAATATCAAGAGCTAAGGCTTTATTTTGCTCCCGATGAAAAGATTTTTGAGGGGGTAGATGCACCCATCTCCTGGTATAAATATCAGGAGGATCACTATGTAAAGGCTGATCAGAATGCTAAGGTTGAGAATAATACAAAGTATAGGGCCTGGGTTGTCATACCGGGATTTTTACCTGCGGATAAAGAGGTCAGAGAGTTAAGCTACGCAAAAAACTTCAAGGTCACCGATCAAAATGGTAAAGAAGTAGGCTTTGAGTTTACGAATGGAGAGCTCAGATTTTCTTTTGAATTTGAGCCTGTATCCGATAAAAGGATAGAATCTGCTTCTATGGATATAACACCGGATATCTCAATCAATAACGGTACAAAGGATCAGGTGTTTGCAAAGCTGAAAAGTGTACTGCCTACAGAGGCCTGTACAGTTAAAGGAAATGACGGAGTAACTGATAAAAATGTTAGGGTAAGCTGGAATTATGACAGCTTTATGAAAGATGGGGGCCTTGAATATGCCGATTATGCTACCGGGCGCTATTATATCCGTTGTAATGTGGACAAAACCGACCTTAAGAATTTAAAGGCTTATCAGTGGCCGGACAACTTACCGGTAGAAAAAATTCTGTATCTTAATGTGTTAAGTGCAAAAAAGTGTTCACCGCCCATACCCTCTCCTTTAGCTAATCCTTCGGAGGATTACTATATAGTAGGCTATGATGATGAGGTTGAGGAGGAAAAGGGTAAGCTTTTTGTCACTCTGACAGATCCAAATGAAAACCCCGGGGAGATAAGATATTCCCTTACCGGCGGCTCAATCGATCTGTCTGAGAGGCCATACAGCGGGGCTATCGAGCTTCCTTATCCTGCAAAGGGAGAGAAGGTTAACTATATTATTAAAGCTAAGTGTGTTACTGACAAGGCAGGTTATGAAAGCAGTGAAGAGCTGACCTATAATTATAATATATATAATCCTACGGAGGAATCGCTGCCCTTAATAAATGAGTATTCCGTCCCGGAGCTTTTTATAAAGATCAATCAGGGAAGCAGGGATGCCGTAATGGGGAAGATAAAAGCTGTATTACCTGCAGAGATCTGTACTGTTACGGGAAATGACGGAAAGACCGACAGGAATGTCAGGGTAAAGTGGAATTATGATAAATTCAACAGTGAAGAAGGAAGCGCTTATACTGATAATGCTACGGGAATTTATGTTATTGAAGGAGAAGTTGACAAAAGCGACCTTAAGGAGCTTAAGGCTTATAGCTGGATGGATAAAACAGGTCTGGTCACTCAGCGTATTGAAATAATAAAGGCTGAAAAATGTGCTCCTCCTGTGGCTTTTCCTCTGTCAAATACAGGTGACGACGCCTACATAGTAGGAAGCCATGAAGAGACAGCGGCAGGTGCAGGAAGACTCAATGTAGAATTAAGAAATTCAAATGACTGTAAGAGTGAGATCATATACTCTGTTTCAGGGGGATCCCTGAATATATCGGATGAAGTATATAAGTCTGCCATCAAGCTGCCCTATCCGGATGCAGAAGAGCAGAAGGTAAGCTATGAGATCACCGCTAAAGTAGTTGCTAAAAGTGAAGGCTATGCAAACAGTGAGGAGGTGACCTTCACCTATAATATAGAAAACAGCCTGCCGGTGGCGGTCAATGTTTTGTCCGAGGATTATAATGATCTTTCAGAGCCTGATGAGATCACCGGGGATATGTATGAAAGAAGGATATATACGGAGAATAATAAGGAAATCCTTCTTGATGCCTCCGATCTCTATGATGAAAATACCCGGCATTTTGTAAAATGGGAGATATTAAAGGGAGATAAGTTTGAAACATATTCATATGACAGAAGCTTCACTTATACGGTAGATAGTGAGCCTACCTTCAGGGTGGTTACTGTTCCTCTTATATCATCTCTTATTATCGGTCTGGATGCTCCCATTACCGGAGAAGGTCTTCCGGACATGGCAAACAGTCTCTATATGACTATTGGAGGAGAAAAGCTTGAAATTGATCCCATCTGTACGGATCTGACCTGGGCTGTGGCTGATCCATCAGGAGCCTGTGATCTTGTTGAGAATGAGGCTGCCAGGGCAAATACAAAGTATAAGAGCTTTATAAAGATAGATCTGGAAGAAGGACTGAATTATCTTGAGAAGGAAGAAGATGAGGATGGAGATGAATACTATGGGTCTGAGTATCTGGGGGATAAATTCTTCCTGGATCCTAATATTGAAATAGAAATTGATAATGGTAAGACAGAGAGCAGCCCGGAAGACTGGGACTATGGTATAGATGATGAAGAGCTGCTTTTGGATATCGATTTTTCTCAAAGCTATGATGAAACAGAAGCTGCCACCTTTATCGGAGTTTATCCACCTGAAGGTCTTGAGATATCATGGAACAGTGACAACAGTTCCAGGCGTTTTGACGATATGATGGAGAAGCTTCCTAAGGTTACATCCATAATGGTCGATGATGACAGCATTAATACTGCTGAGATCAAATGGGATACAGAGCTTAGTGATGGAGATAAGAAGGGCGTTGCCTACGAATACATGTCTGACCTTGTCACAAAGGAGGAAATAAACGGTAGTGAGGATTGGGCCCTTAATCTTATGGCTTATGTGGTCATTCCCAAGGAACTGGATTATGATGAGGAGGATACAAGTGTAAAAAAAGTCGGCGACGAGGTAAGGTATTATTTTGACTACCCGGTTTATCTGGAAGGAGCTCCTGTAAGCAGCAAACCTGAGATCTATCCTGAGAGCGGCGAGTTTGACCGGGACGAAGACCTTATGCTGAAATTCATTACGGATAAAGATAATGCCAGTATATATTACAGGGTGGATGAACTTGAGTGGAGCGAAGAAGGCTCTCCAATGATAGTCTATGACAGTCCGGTCTATTATGATGAGAATGGTAAGCTTGTAATAACGGAAGGCACGGTAAAGGTTGGAGATCAGGATTATGATCATATAAAGGGTGAGGATTATGAGAATGGCGCCATTGTAACCGCTGTTACCCTGGAGGAGGATCACAGGGTGAGTGACCCTCAGATTGCCTGCTATTACTTCCACGAAAAGCCGGAGGCTCCTGTAAGCACTGAAGATCTTGAAGCTGTTTTGAGCCTGACCCTTAAGTCAGGAGGAAGGTTATCTGATCTTACTTCAAGCCTTCCTGAAGGCTTTAGCTGGGATCCTGGAGAGGATATTAATGAGATCATAGAGGAAAAGGCAGGAGAAGAGATAAATGTCTATGTTATATATAATCCGGATCCCACTATCTACAGAGATCAGATATTTGATATAGATATAGAGATAACTGCCGGAAGCTATGAAGTATTTGTGGAAAATGGAAAGGCATATTATGGATCAGAAGAGATAGAGGATGCAGAAGCAGGATGGACAGTAACTCTTAAGGCAGATGAGGCTTTAGAGGGTATGGAGTTTGACAGCTGGGAGCTCTTTACATCCGACGGGCAGATGCCGGGGCTTACCTATGATCCTTCAGATACAAAAAGCGCATCCTTTACAATGCCTGAAGCAGATGTATATGCATTTGCAAGCTTTATTGAAAAGGGAGCTGAAAGAGAAGAGGATAGTGTGGAAAGCCTGACTCTGGATAAGACATCCATCGATCTAAGCCTAAAGGGCAGCGGTACACTGACCGCAAGTCCTGTCTATAAGAGCGGTGCATCAGATAAACCGGAGGTAAGCTTTAGAAGCAGTGACCCAAGTGTTGTCTCTGTAAGTCCTGCAAAGGGAAATAGTGTTACTCTTAAGGGAATTAAGAGCGGCAGGGCTAATATATGGGCAGTATGCGGATACAAAACAATAGGCTGTGAAGTGACGGTAGGTGAGAATTCCTTTACTGTTAATATCACAGGCGGAAAAGCAAGCCTTGCAGATGGCAGTGATGTTTCAAACAGCGAACTTCTAAGGGGAACGGTTATAACCCTTTGTGCAGACTCCATAAAGAATGAGGCAGAGACCTTTAAGGAATGGGAAAGCGATGCAAACTGCTTTGATAAAACAAAGGCAGAAAGTACATTCAGTGTTACCTCTGACATTATTGCCACAGCTCTTTATAAGGAGGCGGAGGGCTTTGAGGATGCAGGGGATTATACTGAGGCTTCCAAAAAGGTTAAGAGCCTGAAGCTTACTGATAAGACAAACAATAAATCAATAAAGAGCTTTAATATGGGTCTGAATGAATCCGTCTACCTTGATGCAAAGGCTGTATATATCAGCGATAAGCCGGCTATAGTATTAAGAAGCAGCAATACCGATGTAGTAAAGGTTAAGACTGTAAGCAGCGGGGAGGGGCAGGCAAGCGCCACCATAGTAGGCTGCAGAACAGGAAGCTCTTTGGTAACTGCATACTGCGGAAATAAAACTGTTAAATTTACAGTGAATGTGGGTGCAGAGGAGATAGGTGGTCTGAATATCAGCTCAGGCAGGATTGAGAGCACAGAGGATTCCGACACAGGCTACAGATTCCGGCTTGACCTTAAGTCCGGGGAGCAGGAGCTTTTGGAAGTCCTTCCCGAAAATCCGGATTCTCTTGCCGAGGTAAAATACAGCTGGAAGTCCGATGATAATAAGGTGGCTACAGTAAAGGACGGTCTTGTTACTGCAAAAAGTACAGAGAAGGGACGAACCACCATTACTGTGGGTGGAAAGGTAAGACATCCCGGAGAAAAGGTATGGGCCGAGCTGACACCGGTGAAGATTGCCCTTAATGTAGAGGGAATATCTACTCCAAAGAACAGCAGCAGTGATAAGTCCTACAGTATTAAGATAAAGAATTCCGTAAAACTTGACCTGAATGCGAAAAGGATAGCCAGGAAGAATGTCATTAATGAATATGATGTGGTGGCAAGCGTCAAAGGCAGTCCCAAGGACCTTAGCTGGAGCACAACAAACAGTGATATAGTAGCCATTGATTCCTCCACTGTGTCAGGCAATATAACTGCTCATATCAGAGGAGTCGGAATTGGTACAGCTTACATTGTACTGACTGGCAGGGATCAGGAAAATAAGGACCTTGTGAATACTGCTGTAATGAAGGTTACGGTAATATCAGACTCGCCTGAAGTCACTATAGTAAGTGACACTCTGGATAAGCTTGACAGTGAGACAAATACCCTGACCTTAAAGGCCGGAGACTATGACAGACTCTTTGTAAGTGTTAACAACGAGGCATCTGATTACAGCGGAAATACTACAGAAAAGATAAAGTGGAGCGCTAAGGGAGGACTGAAGATCACTCAGGATGGTCTCCTTTATGCAAATAAGGCAACAAAGGAAGGAAAGCCTGCAGAGCTGACAGTAAAGTGCGGAAAGACCAGCAGCGTTCTAAAGGTTATTGTAAAATAAACCCTATTGTTAATATGACCCGGTCCCGGCAAATGATGCACTAGACAAAGGCCACAAGATATGGTATACTCGTCTTTGTGAAAGGGACTGGGTACCGAATATATGGTTTTTTACATTAGATACTCAACAGAATATTTTAAAAAAGCCTGACTGCCAAGGGGGTAAGTTGGGCTTTTTTTTACTTAGTCTGCGGGAAGCCGGCTCTAAGGAAGGGATCGGGCGGGGTGCCCGAAGGCATGGTAAAGCTTAAGACTCTATCGGGGTGATCCACTTGTGTGACCGAAAAAGAGTACTGTTAAGAGAAAATATTAAAAGCAAAATATTACAAAGAAAGAGAGGAGAACACCAAATGAAGAAATGGGTGTATTTGTTCAGCGAAGGCAATGCTGACATGAGAAATCTTTTAGGGGGCAAGGGTGCAAACCTTGCGGAAATGACCAACATAGGTATGCCTGTGCCACAGGGATTCACTATTACAACAGAAGCCTGTACCCAGTATTATGAGGATGGCAGAGAGATCAATGATGAGATCAAGGGCCAGATCGAAGAGTACATTGTTAAACTTGAAGAGATCACGGGGAAAAAGTTTGGTGATGTAGAGAATCCTCTTTTGGTTTCTGTTCGTTCCGGTGCAAGAGCTTCAATGCCCGGTATGATGGATACCATATTGAACCTGGGACTTAATGAGGCTGTTGTTGAGTCCATAGCAAAACAGTCCAATAATCCAAGGTGGGCCTGGGATTGCTACAGAAGGTTCATTCAGATGTATTCTGATGTAGTTATGGAGGTCGGAAAGAAGTACTTTGAAGAGCTTATTGATAAAATGAAGGCTGAAAAGGGTGTTAAGCAGGACGTTGAGCTTGATGCCGATGATCTTAAGAAGCTTGCTGATCAGTTTAAGGCTGAATATAAAGAAAAAATTGGAAAGGATTTCCCTACTGAGCCAAAGGAGCAGCTTATGGGAGCAATAAAGGCTGTTTTCCGTTCCTGGGATAATCCAAGAGCCAATGTTTACAGAAGAGATAACGATATTCCTTATTCATGGGGAACTGCCGTAAATGTACAGTCAATGGCATTTGGTAATATGGGAGATGACTGTGGTACAGGTGTTGCCTTTACAAGAGATCCCGCTACAGGAAACAAGGGACTTTTCGGTGAATTTCTGACTAATGCCCAGGGCGAAGATGTTGTTGCCGGAGTTCGTACACCTATGCACATTTCCGAGATGGGTGAAAAGTTCCCTGAAGCCTTTAAGCAGTTTAATGATGTTTGTAAGAAGCTTGAAGATCACTACAGAGATATGCAGGATATGGAGTTTACTGTTGAACATGGTAAGCTTTATATGCTTCAGACAAGAAACGGTAAGAGAACAGCCCAGGCTGCTTTAAAGATCGCCTGTGATCTGGTGGATGAAGGAATGAGGACTGAGCAGGAAGCGGTAGCCATGATAGATCCGAGAAATCTGGATACCTTGCTCCATCCTCAGTTTGATACAAAAGCAATAAAGGCTGCAACTCCTATCGGCAAGGGCCTTGGTGCTTCTCCCGGAGCAGCCTGCGGTACTGTTGTATTTTCTGCGGAAGATGCAGAAAAGGCAAAGAACGAAGGTAAAAAGGTGGTTCTCGTAAGACTTGAGACATCACCCGAGGATATTACAGGTATGAAGTCCGCACAGGGTATCCTTACAGTCAGAGGCGGTATGACATCTCATGCTGCGGTT
>JAILBX010000003.1 GCA_024680675.1 Lachnospiraceae bacterium
TCGCTAAAGCTGTCATCTCCCTTTTTATATTCCAGCTTCTTAATGGCCTTTCCTAAGCTGAAGCATTCTCCCACATAGCCCTCACCTATTTTGGCAGTTTGGGAGGTTATATCCAGGGGGCCATACCAGAAGTATGGTCTTAAACAGGACTCTTCCTTCTTTTTATACCAGAGGATAAGAGCGTCCACTGAAAAGGTCTCATCCATGACCTTAAGACCCTTATGGAGGGCATCATCTATGTCTGAAGCCTTAAGAACAAGATTATATAAATGTCCTATGGTCACATAGTAATCCAATATTTCTTTTTTTAAGAGATTCTTTTTTTCACTCCCCATTTTTTATTTTCCTTCTTTATCCCTTTACAATCTGTTTATATCCGTCAGTGAAAATCTGTCTATCTTTTTAAGCACCAGAATAGTTACGACGATAACAAGGATCACGGTTACTGCAAGTCCTGCCAAAATACCGGCTAAATAGGGTGACTTTAGAAAATATATTACTGAGCTGTCCATAACCGTTATGGAAAGGATACCTAAAAAGGATCCTGCAAAAGCCCCTAAAAGACTTCCAAAGACCGTTAACACTATAACATCACTGTAAATATATCTTTTTGCATCATGATATTTAAAACCGTTTATAAGCATAATGATGAGCTCTTTCTTTTTCTCCTCCACAAACTGATCCAGGAGATTTAAGAGGACCAGGATGGACATAAAGACAGAGAGAAGCAGATAGAGGGCTATCAAAGCCTTTGAGAGTATTGAAAAGGTTTCAAAGGTCTGATAGCTTGACTCATAATAATTACCGGTTTTAATATAGCCCTCAATTTCTTCAAGCTCTGATTCTATATCGTCTATATCCTTGTCATCATTAAGCTTTACCATAAGGATATTGGGCTTATACTCGCCTTTATAGTAGTCATTATAGTTTTCCTTAGACATTATCATGGTTCCAAAGGTGAGATAAAAGTTCATAAAGCCATCTACGGGAACCTTCTTCTTTATACCCGACATGTCCATAAGCTCTATATCGGGAAGAGCCTTTTCCTTATAGGTGTTACGGTATGCATAGCTTAGCCAGTTTCCTTCATTCACAGCCTTGCCGGTAACATATTCTCTGGGTGAGATGATAAAAACATTTTCCAGGGTTTCATAGCTTTTTGGAATATATATATTTATCATGCTCTTTTCCCCGTTTGGCTCATCTAACATGGCATATTCAAATCTGCAGCTTTCCGCCTTATCCGTATATTTTGCAAAGACTTCTCTTATTCTTTTTTCCGCATCCTCCACATCACTGTCAAAATAAACAATATAGTTATAGAGACTGTAATCTTTAAAATGCTTGTCAAAGCTGCCGGTAACGTTATGACTGAAGGTAAGGCTTAACACTATGAGGGTCGTACAGCTCATGATCCCTATGACAGTTCCTATGACTCTCCTTTTATCCGTTACGAAGTTATTTATTATCATCTTGGTAACAAAATTTCTCTTTTCAAAGCTTTTCCAGTCTTCGTAGAACTTCTTTTGACCTTCCTTTTCGTCTGAGCCTGTTAAAAGCTCATTTGCTTCCTTCTTAAGGATAGCTCTTGTGGAAAGAAAGGTTATTAAAAGCAGAAGTATAACATGAAAGACTGATACAAGGAGCATAAGCAGGGGACTAAAATACAAGACCGTAGCATCATAGACAAAGGTGGCCATAAGGGTTTTTATAATATAAATTTCAGCAATATAGCCAAGAAGAGATCCAAGGATGGAACCTAAAAGGGCTGCCCCTCCCACATATATAAAGTAATACATGCTTATCTCTTTTTCACTGAAGCCCAGGGCCTTCCTGGTTCCCAAAAGCCTTCTTTGAGAATATACCATTCTTGTAATGGAGGAATAGCAGACCAGAATTGAAACCAGTAAAAATACCCCGGTCATAACTATTCTTATGCTTGGCACCATACCCACTATAAATCTTACCGAGGTCAGGTAAACGCAGGAAGCCCTTGAAAGAATACCAAAGGTATCCTCACTGTCTATTATATCCAGGGCAGATATTCTGCTTTGGGATATAAGGACCTTATTGTCATACTCCTCCTCTGCCTGACTAAGCTCTTTTTTAGCATCCTCAAGCTGTTTGCAGTATTCATTGTATTTCTTCTTATTTTCGGCAAACTCCTTCTTTCCCTCTTCCAGCTCTTTTTTCTTTTCCTCTAAAAGTTCCTTTCCTTCAATAAGCTCCCCTTCCTTTTCATTAAGCTCTGAAAGCCCTTCTTTATACTCAGCTTTTGCCTTATCAAGCTTCTTCTGACCATTCTCTATATCTTTTAAGGCATCATCCAACTTTACCTTACCGTCATAAAGATCAAACTCACCATTATTTATCTCCTCTTCTGCCGCATGGATCTTATCTATTCCTTCAGCAAGCTTAGCCTCGGCTTTCTTCAGCTCTCCTTCAAAATGTTTAAGGCCGGCTCTGTATTCACCCAGCTTTTCTTCCATCATACGGTCAGCGGCTTTTCTTATCTCCTGCTTTACTATCTCCTCACCCTGATCTTTAAACTCCTCATATATCCTGTCGATCACTGCCTTATATTCTTCAGTGGGATCGAATATGGGAATCCCGTACTTATCAACTATTTCTTTTATTTCATTTAGTATCTTTCCAAAATCGGATTTATTAAATAACTCTTCGTAGTTCTGTTCATTTATCTTTTGCTCCTTTATCCCATTCATGAGCTCTATGATCATAGACTCAGAGTCACGCAGCTTCTCATAGTCTTTTCTTGCAGAATCATATTGGCACTTTCCCGCTTCATATTCCTCTTTACCCTTTTTTAATTCTTCCTTTCCATCCTGAAGCTTCTTGCAGCCATCTAACCACTCCTGATATTTGGAGTCATACTCCTCCTTACCCTCGGAAAGCTCCTTTTCTCCTTCTTTTATTTTTTTCTCAGCAGCCTTAAGGGTATCTTTTCCCTCATTTAAGGCTTCCTCCCCTTCTGTTATCTGATCCTCTCCTTCTGTTATCTTTTCACTTCCCCCGCTTATTTCTTCTTCAGCCTCCTTAAGCTGTTTTTCTCCCTCTTTAAGCTTCTCTTCATTTTCCTTTATCTCTTTTTCAGCAGCCTGAAGCTGATCTTTTGCCTCATTTTCCTTCTTTTCTATCTCTCCAAGGATCAGCTTTTCTTTTTTTGTAACCCTTTCCTTTGCCCTCTCTGCCAGGGGTTTAACAAGAGTATTTATTTTCTCTGAAAAGTCCTCGATACTATCCATATATTCTTTGGAATCATAGCGAAGGCTGCTTATCCTTTCACTGAAGATGGATATATCCGTGTAGCCAAAAAAGGCATCTTTGTTAAAGGAAGCCTTGTCCACAAAAACACCTAAGTCTATATCTATTCCATTTGTGGGGGAAACCCCGTACAAGCTTGAGTCTGAGCTTGCATTTTCAGTATTTATGACTAAAGCGGTAACAGTAAACTCATTTGTATTTAAAAAGCCGCTATTCTCACTTTTATCAGGAGTTTTTTCCTCTGCCCCGGGATCTAGGGCGGTTTCAGCTTCTTCATTAAAGAACTTTGACACATCATCCTTTTTTGGATCAAAATCCATGATATCCTTTGCCAAAAAGGGCAGCTCCTCTGTAAAGCTGTCAAAAACAAGCCTGTCATTTAGATTGATCCCGTATTTTTTTGCAAAGGTGTAATCTAAGGCGATCTCACCGCATTTATCCGGCAGGCGCCCCTCTTTTAAGTATAAAAGGTCCACATCCTTTGTAAGGGAGGTTATCTTTGCCTGGACAACATTGTGTCTGACCTTTAAAAAACCATAGCCTATGTACCTTCCTTCCACAAAGGTAACATCTTCCTGCATTTTTATTTCTTCTATGTCTTCATCCGAAAATCCATAGGGGGTGACAAGCTCAAGGTCATGGAGCCTGTATTTATTCAGAAATCTGTCGGTTGACAGACTTAAAGCCTCCCCGGCCCAGG
The DNA here is from genome assembly GCA_024680675.1 of Lachnospiraceae bacterium. Classification (GTDB taxonomy): domain Bacteria; phylum Bacillota; class Clostridia; order Lachnospirales; family Lachnospiraceae; genus UBA2868. The sequence goes on from JAILBX010000003.1 coordinate 3,983, forward strand.
AAAAGCTTAAGAAAATACTTATTCCAAGAGCAACAAATACCACTATTGAGAAAAAGGATACCTTAGTGGCCTTTATGTTATTAATGATATCAATAAAATATGTCTTCTTCACAAGCCTCTAACCTAAAAAGCCCCTTGGAGAGATAGTTCCAAAGGGCTTTTACTGTTACATTAAACAATTTTTTTATTTATTTGCAATAGCTGCTTTAATCTTTTCGGTAAGCTCGGGAACGATCTTGTTAAGATCTCCTACAACTCCGTAATCAGCCACGTCAAAGATAGGTGCATCCTCATCCTTGTTTATTGCTACTATAATATCCGATTCTTCCATTCCGGCTACATGCTGGATGGCTCCTGAGATACCTATGGCAAAGTATACATTGGGACGAACTGTCTTTCCGGTCTGTCCAACCTGAAGATCCTTGGGCTTCCAGCCTGAATCAACAACTGCACGGGAGCAGGATACTGTTCCGCCGATAGCCTTTGCAAGATCCTCTAAGATCTTGAAGTTCTCAGGTGAACCAACTCCTCTTCCACCGGATACAAGGATCTTTGCATCCATGATATCTACTGTATCGGAAACTGCCTTTACAACTTCCTTTACGGTAACATATTTATTATTCGGTGTAAAGCCGGGATTATATTCAACAACATTTGCCTTTGCTCCTTTTATGGGATCGATCTTCTGCATAACACCGGGTCTTACGGTTGCCATCTGAGGACGGTTGTCAGGGCAGGCGATGGTTGCTATGGTATTTCCACCGAAGGCAGGACGGGTCATAAGAAGCTGATTATGCTTCTGCTTGTCCTCCTGACCGGGAATTGCCTGAAGAGGGAAGTCTCCGATCTCAAGAACTGTACAGTCTGCTGTAAGTCCTGTTGCTACTCTTGCAGATACTGTAGGTCCTAAATCTCTTCCTATAGCGGTAGCACCAACCAGCATAATCTCAGGTTTGTACTCATTTATTACCGATGCAAGGGCATGAGCGTAGGGCTCTGTTCTGTATTCCTTTAACTCGGGATCATCTACAACTATTACCCTGTCTGCACCGTACTCTGCAAGTGAATCGGCAAGACCCTTTACATCTGAACCGATAAGCACTGCAGTAACCTCTGTGTTAAGGGGCTTTGCCAATTCCTTAGCCTTCCCCAGTAATTCGTATGAAATGCCGCTGATCACATTGTCGACCTGCTGGGCAAATACAAATACGCCTTTATATTCTTCTAAATTCATATTTTTTCACCTCACAAAATTTACTTCTGTTTTATAAGTGTTTGCTTAAATTACGTGCTTCTCAGTCAGTTTTCCTACTATGTAATCAACACCCTCGTCTACTGAATCGGGAACGATCTTTTCGCCGGCACCCTTTCTGACCTTATCGGAAGCCTTAGCGATCTTTGTAGGTGAACCTGCAAGACCGATATTTGCATCATCAAGATCCTTAAGATCTGCTCTGCCCCAGGTTGTGATCTCAGCATTTACTGCATCAAAGATCCCGCCGGGAGTCATATATCTTGGATCATTTAACTCTGAAAGAGCTGTGATAAGGCAGGGCATCTGTGCCTCAAGTACATGATATCTGTCATCATACTGACGCTGAACTATTACCTTGTTTCCATCTATCTTTATATCCTGTGCATAGGAGATAACGGGAATATTCAAATGCTCAGCTATCTGGGGACCAACCTGTGCCGTATCACCGTCGATAGCCTGACGTCCTGTTATTATGATATCATAGTCAAGATTTCTTATACCTGCTGCTATGGTTGAGGAGGTTGCCCAGGTGTCAGCTCCTCCAAGTACTCTGTCTGTAATAAGAATTGCTTTATCTGCTCCCATTGCAAGTGCCTCACGAAGAACATCTGTTGCCTTGGGAAGTCCCATTGTAAGAACAGTAACCTCTGCTCCATACTGATCCTTTAATCTTAATGCTGCCTCAAGTCCGGCTTTGTCGTCGGGATTCATGATGGCAAGCATAGCTGCTCTATCAAGTGTTCCGTCCGGATTGAACTTTACGCCACCCTTTGTATCCGGAACCTGTTTGATACAAACTATAACCTTCACGTTTATTTTCCTCCTTACAAGTTTTTCCGATCCCTTTGGATCATTCTTTGAAAAATCTTATCTATTATTTGAGTTTCAAGCTTACTTTAAGATATTTGCGCTGATAACCATTCTCTGAACCTCGCTGGTTCCTTCGTAGATCTCTGTTATCTTTGCATCTCTCATCATACGCTCAACGTCGTACTCTCTGATATATCCATATCCACCGTGAAGCTGAACAGCCTTTGTGGTAACCTCCATTGCAACCTCTGCTGCGTAAAGCTTAGCCATTGCTGCTTCTACCGAGTAGGAAGTCTTGGGATTCTTAACGTACTCATCCTTCTTTCTTGCAGCCTTGTAAACCAGCATCTTTGCAGCCTCTACCTTTGTAGCCATATCTGCAAGCTGGAACTGGGTGTTCTGGAACTGAGCTATGGAACGTCCGAACTGCTTTCTTTCCTTGACATATTCTATTGTTGTCTCAAGAGCTCCCTCTGCAAGTCCCAAAGCCTGTGCAGCTATACCGATACGTCCTCCGTCAAGAGTATGCATTGCTATATTGAAGCCCTTACCCTGCTTGCCAAGAAGGTTATCCTTGGGGATCCTGCAGTCTGTGAAGATAAGCTCATAGGTTGATGATCCGCAGATACCCATCTTGTTTTCCTTTGTACCAAAGGTGAAGCCGGGAGTTCCCTTTTCAACTATGAAGGCAGAAATCTCTTTCATCATCTTTCCACGCTTCTCTATTTTTCCGGTAACGGCAAAAATTACGTAAACATCTGCTTCTTTACCATTTGTAATAAAGCACTTTGATCCGTTAAGTACCCACTCGTCTCCGTCAAGTACAGCCTTTGTCTGCTGACCCTGGGCGTCGGTTCCTGCACCGGGCTCTGTAAGACCGAAGGCACCAAGCTTTTCACCCTTTGCTAAGGGTATAAGATATTTTTCCTTCTGTTCAGGGGTTCCAAAGGTCATTATGGGATCTACACAAAGGGATGTATGAGCAGAAACTATAACTCCTGTGGTTCCGCAAACCTTTGACATTTCCTCAACACACATTACGTATGTAAGTACATCACAGCCCTGTCCTCCCATTTCCTTGGGTACAGGGATTCCAAGAAAGCCGTATTTTGCCATCTTGTCTACTGTTTCTCTGGGAAATCTGTGATTTTCATCTATTTCCTGAGCAAGAGGCTTTACTTCGTTTTCGGCAAATTCCTTAAACAGCTGTATTGCCATTTCATTTTCTTTAGATAAAGTAAAATCCATGATTTAAATCATCCTCCTTAAAAGCATTTTCTGGTTAGGTAAGCTTCCGTTAAATACCGGAATTTATTATTTTGAATAATCGAAGAATCCCAAGCCGGTCTTCTTACCAAGCTTCTTCTCTTCCACCATCTTCTTAAGCAGAGGCTGGGGAGCATACTTCTCGTCCTTTGTCTCTGTATAAAGAACTTCCATAATTGCAAGACAGATATCAAGTCCTATAAGGTCTGCAAGATGTAAGGGTCCCATGGGATGGGATGCACCAAGCTGCATTGCTGTGTCGATATCCTCTGCTGAAGCTGTTCCGGCATCAAATACGCCGATGGCTTCATTGATCATAGGAATGAGGATCCTGTTTACCACAAAGCCGGGAGCTTCCTTTACCTCTACGGGAGTCTTGCCGATCTCACAGGCTATAGCCTTGATCTTATCAACCATTTCCTGAGGTGTGTTCTCACCCTTTATAACCTCAACAAGCTTCATTCTGTCTGCAGGATTGAAGAAGTGCATTCCTATCATAGGTCTGTCAAGGCCTTCTCCTATCTTGGTTATTGAAAGAGATGAGGTGTTTGAAGCAAACATACAGTCCTTCTTAACTATTCCCATAAGCTCCTTGAAGATAGCCTGCTTTATTTCCATCTTCTCAAGAGCAACTTCTACTATAAGGTCGCAATCTGTACAGATATTGTTAAGACCTATTGTGATCTTACCCATTATCTCATCAGCTTTTTCCTTTGTGATCTTTTCCTTGCCTACAAGGAAGTCCATATTCTTCTGGATCTTAGCCTTTCCGCCCTCTGCGAACTCCATCTTGATATCGCAGAGACATACCTCGTATCCGTCAGTCATTGCAAATGCCTGTGCTATTCCTGAACCCATTGTTCCGGCACCGATAACTCCAACCTTCATATTCAATCCTCCTGTATTTTCTTCTGAATATATGTTTTATTTTGTACTTTCTTTCAACTTTAAAAAAGCCCAATCAGACTTTTTGAATTGAGCTTTTTATTTATTAACAAAGGGAGCCTTTACTTTTTCCTTGTTCTTGTCAAGGAAGAAGGCCATACCGTATTTCTGATCCTCTGTCTCGAAGCAGTCTCCAAAGAGCTTCTCTTCGATGACAACAGCCTTATCCATATCCACATCAAGGCCTTCGTTTATTGCCTTTTTACAGTTGCGAACTGCGATAGGTGCATTCTTTGCTATGGACTGAGCCATCTTCTCAGCCTGGGCCATAAGCTCCTCCTGAGGGTATACTGCATTTACAAGGCCTATCCTTAAGGCTTCATCTGCCTTTATATTTCTTGCGGTGTAGATCATCTGCTTAGCCATGCCTGCTCCCACAAGTCTTGCAAGTCTCTGGGTTCCGCCAAAGCCGGGAGTTATTCCAAGGCCTACCTCGGGCTGACCAAATACTGCATTCTCCGAACAGATCCTTATATCACAGCTCATGGATATCTCGCAGCCGCCCCCTAAAGCAAAGCCGTTTACTGCTGCTATAACAGGGATGGGAAGGGTTTCAAGCTTTCTGAAAACATCATTTCCCTTCTTACCAAAGGCCTCACCCTCAGCCTTTGTAAGGGTGCTCATTTCTCCTATGTCTGCTCCGGCTACGAAGGACTTTGCTCCTGCACCGGTAAGGATAAGGCATCTTACCTCATTAAGATCTATTGAATCAAGGGTTTCGTTTATCTCGTCAAGAACCTGTGAATTAAGGGCATTTAAAGCCTTCTCACGGTTTATGGTCATGATAGCGATCTGACCTTTTACTTCGTATAATATGTATTCCATCAATATATTTCCTCTCTGTCACTTAAATCCGGGAAGGGCTTTAAAAAGCTTATGTTTTTAAAGCATCCCGGATCATATATGTTTTATCTGGCTAACTGTTATTATTCTCTTTCTACGATGGTTGCGCAACCCATTCCGCCACCGATACAAAGGGTTGCAAGACCCTTCTTTGCATCCTTGGCTTCCATTGCGTGAAGAAGTGTACAAAGGATCCTTGCTCCTGATGCTCCGACAGGATGTCCGAGAGCTATTGCTCCTCCGTTTATATTAAGCTTGTTAAGATCAAAGCCAAGATCCTTTCCAACCGCTACTGACTGAGCTGCGAAGGCTTCATTTGCTTCGATAAGATCGAAATCAGATACCTTGTAGCCTGTTCTCTCACAAACCTTTCTGGTTGCGGCAACAGGTCCTATACCCATAACCTCGGGACGAACACCTGCAAGAGCTCCGCCTACCCAGGTTGCCATAGGCTTAACGCCTAATTCCTTAGCCTTCTCTTCGCTCATTACAACGATGGCAGCTGCACCGTCATTGATGCCTGAAGCGTTTCCTGCGGTAACTACTCCGTCGGGATTAAGGGGCTTAAGCTTTGCAAGTCCTTCTATGGTTGAGTTGGCACGAGGTCCCTCGTCTACCTTGAATTCAACCATTTCCTTCTTCTGCTTAACCATTACCGGAACTATCTCTTTTTCAAAAGCGCCGTTTTCAATAGCGGCACAGGCCTTCTGCTGGGACCTTAAGGCAAACTCATCAAGCTCTTCTCTTGTGAGCTTCCACTCTTTTGCTATATTGTCAGCGGTTGTGATCATATGGTAGTCATTGAAGGCATCCCAAAGGGCATCCTTAACCATAGTATCAACAAGAGCTCCCTGACTCTGGCTTGGCCAGGTCATTCTATAACCGTAACGTCCGTTGGGAAGTGCAAAGGGTGCCATTGACATGTTTTCCATACCACCTGCTACCACAACATCAGCATCCCCTGCTATGATCATCTGTGCAGCCTGGTTAACACTGTTAAGTCCTGATCCGCAGACTACGTTTATTGTAACCGCCGGAGTCTCAATGGGAAGTCCTGCCTTGATAGATGACTGACGAGCTACGTTCTGTCCAAGTCCTGCCTGTATAACACAGCCCATATAGACCTGATCAACCTGATCCTTAGCTACTCCTGCTCTCTTGAGAGCCTCCTCGATAACGATGGCACCAAGCTCTGCTGCCGGTGTCTTACTTAATGATCCACCCATAGTACCTATTGCTGTACGACAGGCTCCTGCCAAAACTACTTTCTTTGCCATTTAAATACCTCCGGATTGTTATTTTTTAACCATTTGCTACACATTGTTATTTTTTTAACATTGTCTAGCCGTCATTATAACACATATAGGGGATTTTCACAATAAGAAACTATAGAGATAAGAGAAAAATAACAGAAAATCAATATCTGTCAAAAAAAACACAGCCGGAAGGGATTTTCCGGCTATGTTTTTTATTGAAGCTTTATAAGCTTAAAAATTTCTTTATTAAATTTCAGGTTCTATAAGGCCATAGGTATTTCCCTTACGCTTATAAACCACATTCACCTGATCGGTTTCAGCATTGCAGAATACATAGAAGTTATGTCCCAAAAGCTCCATCTGTACACAGGCATCCTCAGGGTACATAGGCATCATATCAAAGCGCTTTGAACGTACTATCTTTACATCATCATTGCCATCATAATCGTTCTCAAGGAATTCCTGCTTGAAATTACTGCTGTCATAACGGCTGTCGGTGATCTTGTTCTTGTACTTCTTAAGCTGCCTTTCTATTATCTCTTCCACAAGATCGATAGAAACATACATATCGTTGCTTACCTGCTCGGATCTTATTATGGTTCCCTTTACAGGTATGGTAACTTCTATCTTCTGTCTGTCCTTTTCAACGCTTAAGGTTACTCTTGCTTCTGTATCAGGAGTAAAATAACGCTCCAGCTTTCCTATTTTTTCCTCTACTGCGCTTCTTAAACCCGGTGTTACATCTATGTTCTTTCCAACTATAACAAACTCCATAAGCGTTACTCCTTATATTATTTTTAGAATATTCTTCTTACATCCAATATGGATCTGTATCCGGCATTTGATACCTTGATTCCGGTCCTTGCGGTTGAAGCGTGAACTATCTGTCCGCCTCCGATATAGATACCTACGTGACCTGAATAACAAACTATATCACCGGCCTGGGCATTTGCTATGCTTCCTACGCTGTAACCGCAGCTTCTCTGGGCACCTGAGGAGTGAGGCAGAGATACACCGAAGTTTCTGTATACTCCCATGGTGAAGCCTGAACAGTCAGTACCGTTTGTAAGGCTGGTACCGCCGTATACATAAGGATTACCCACAAACTGGAGAGCATAGTTGGCAACTGAAGCTCCTGCACCGCTTCCTGATGCGGAATAGCTTGCGCCTGAACCTGAGGACGATGATCCGCCGGAGGACTTGCCCTTCTTCTGAGCCTTGGCAGCGGCAGCATTTGCAGCCTTTCTGTCAGCTTCCTCCTTCCTGAGTCTTGCTTCCTCTTCTTCCTTGGATTCGGCCTTGGGGAACTCTGTGGATACATTTACGAATTCCTTTGAAACCCAACCATCACCTTCTTCTATTGATACCTTTACCCAATCGTCCTTTTCTTCAAGAACTGTAAGACGGTCTTCAATAGGTACAAGTCCAAGGACTGAGGCATCAAGGCTTGCGGCCTCTCTGACCTTAAGGGTTGTGGTATTTACCACAGCCACTCTGTTTCCAACCTCTGCAGCCTTTTGAACCGCATCGTTACCTGTTATAACATAGCTTCCCTTTACATAACCGGTTACATTACCGGATTTGATCTTATACCAGTCGCCGTCCTTGTCGAGCCACTCACCGGCTGAATGGTTATAGAGCTTACCTACAACCTCTCCATCCTCTGAAGGAGTCGCTCTTACGTTAACAAAACCGTCGCAGACAGCTATTACCTTCCTCACAAGCTCGGCGTCCTCACCCTCTGCCGCGCTGCTGTCAATACCTACATTTATTGAAGGTGCGTCGGTAGTGGCAGCTGCAGGCTGTATTTCATTGCCTGAAACGCTTGCTGCTGTTTCCGTGGATTCCGTGGCTGCTATGGTGGCGGCAACCGCATCTGACTCTTCCTTTGTGGGAGAAGTCTCCGTAACTACAGTGGTAGCAGTCTGGACAAGGGAACCATCGGTCTTGTCAACTACCTCCATCTGCGCTGCAGTGGTAGCGCTTCCTACTACAGAAGTCCCACCACTCGTAGCTGCCTCCTTTGCCTCCTTTACTGCCTTGGAAGCGGGAGTTTCAGCCTTTATTGATACACCTACATTGTCTGATACATTTGCAGTAAGAGCCACCGTTGAGGATGCGCTCTTTACAACTGAAGCATGTACCGTCTGAACCTTTTCTTTTGCTAAATTTCTTGCAAGCTGTGCCTTTATATCATTTAAAGACACACCATCGCCGGTAGCTAAGATAGCTCCTTCGGTAGGAAGGATGGACTGAGCCGTTGCCGCATAAGCTACACTTGTATTACCGGTAAGAACAATTGTTCCTGCTAAAGTGCAGGCTACAATTCTCATTACACCTTTCTTCATATTAACCTCCGGAATAAAGAATTTTATTCCCCCTCATACTTCTTCCCTTTTACTCACATTCTCGCAAAGTATAACATGAGGGTTTCCATCTGTCAAATGAGGCAGGACTGTACAGAGCTTATGACATTGGCTCCATCGGCCACCGCTGTGGTGATCTGTCTAAGCCTTTTTGATCTTAAATCTCCCGCCACAAAAACTCCATCCAGGCTGGTCTTACAATCCTCCCCGGCAATAACATATCCCTTTTCATCACAGCTTAATCCCTTGAAAAATGAGGCATTCGGGTCATTTCCCACTGCAATGAAGATGCCGCTTAATTCAAGCTCCTTCTTCTCCTTTGTTTTTACATTTTCAACGATAACAGAGGATACCTTATCCTCACCTTTTATCTCTGTAACAACACTGTCCCATACACATTCAATGTTCTCAATTTTGTGCAATGCAGTCTGAAGAGATCTGGCTGCTCTTAACTCATCTCTTCTGTGTATAAGGTAAACCTTTTCACATCCCCTTGCCAGGAATATAGCATCCTCAACTGCCACATCTCCTCCTCCTACGACTGCCGTTACCTTGCCTTTGAAAAAGGCCCCGTCGCAGGTCGCACAATAGGAGACTCCCATTCCCGAAAGCTCTTTTTCTCCGGGGATATCAAGCTTTTTAGGGGAGTTTCCGCTGGCAAGGACCACGGTCTTTGCCTTAAATTCTCCCTGGTCAGTAACTATGGTCTTTACTTCCCCTTCAAGCTCCATGGACTTTATTTCCGCTGTAAGTCTTTCAACCTCCATCTTATCACAGTGTTCGGAAAATTTCTGGCCAAGGTCAAAGCCGTTTATCCCCGGGAAGCCGGGATAATTATCTACTTCATAGGTGTTAAGTATCTGGCCTCCTCCCATAAAGTTCTGCTCAATGAGGAGAGTGGACAGCTCTGCTCTTTTGGCATAAATAGCAGCTGTCATTCCTGCCGGACCCGCACCTGCTATTATCACATCATATATACGGTCCATATATTACCTCCTTTATGTTATAATCGTATAGAAAATCACCTTGATCTATACTTTCAATTATATCAAAAATCCCCGGGAGGTAGTAGTAGAAAATGACAAATAAAATGGCACTTATCACCGGCGCTTCAAGAGGCATAGGAAGGGCTATAGCCGAAGGCTTTGCAAGGGAGGGCTATGATCTGACTCTTACCTGTCTTAAAAGCGAAGCTCTTCTTATGGAGTTTGCCGCCTATCTTTCAGTAAGGTATTCCATATCCTGTCAGACCTTTGTGGGAGATCTTTCCGTCTATTCCAATGTGGATTCCCTTTTTAAAGGGATAGATGACATAGATGTGCTTATCAACAATGCAGGTATCTCATACTATGGTCTCCTTTCGGAAATGCAGATCCAGGAATGGAGCAGGGTCATCAATTCAAATCTAAGCTCCGCCTTTTATACCTGCAAGAAGGCTATCCCCACCATGGTGAGGAAAAAATCCGGTAAGATAATAAATATCTCCTCGGTCTGGGGAAATGTGGGAGCCTCAATGGAGGTTGCCTATTCAGCCTCAAAGGGAGGACTTAACAGCTTTACAAAGGCTCTGGCAAAGGAGCTTGCACCAAGTAATATCCAGGTCAACGCCATAGCCTGCGGTCTTATTGATACGGATATGAACAGTCACTTAAGCCCTGAGGAGCTTTCAGAGCTCATTGATGAGATCCCTGCAAGCAGAATGGGGCTTCCGGAGGAGGTGGCAGAGCTTGCCCTGTCTCTTGTGAGTGGCAGCTCCTATCTGACAGGTCAGGTGATAACTTTGGATGGAGGATGGATCTGATCCTCATATCTAAAAATAAGCAGTTATTAATCCAGTAAAATAAGGCATTTTTTACAGATATGTACAAAGGAGACTTATTGTTATGAGGAAATTAAAAGGGATGTCATTTCGACATCCCTTTTCTTTTGCCTGCTTTAAGCTTTCCTTTACAGCAGGTCTTTTTTATAAGCTTTCAGCTCTTATTATGGATCTTATTCTGACTTCTTCTTACCCTTTTTGGAGGTCTTTGTCAAT
>JAILBX010000016.1 GCA_024680675.1 Lachnospiraceae bacterium
ACAACGGCTTTGGATGTGACTGTTCAGGCTCAGATCATTAAACTCTTAAAGAAGGTGAACAGGGAAAGAGGAACAGCCATACTGTTTATTTCCCATGATCTTGCTCTTGTAAGGAGCCTGTGCCAGAGGATCCTGGTTATGTATAAGGGAAAGATCGTGGAAGAGGGAAGCAGGGATGAGGTTTTTTACAGACCACAAAACGAGTATACAAAAACTCTTATAAATTCAATGCCAAAGCTGTCAAGAGAAAAAAATACAGACAGGTATGAAAAAAGTGATGATCCGGTGCTTAAGGTGGATTCTCTTAATGCATATTATTCTGTGGGAAAGTCAATATTTTCAGGCGGCAGGACCAGAAGGCAGATTTTAAAAAATATATCCTTTGAGGTAAAAGAGGGAGAGATACTGGGACTTGTGGGAGAGTCCGGAAGCGGAAAATCTACTCTTGGAAAGTCAATTCTTTCCCTTGTAAAGGATGTGGAAGGGGAGATCATCCATTACACAAAGATGCCGCAGATGGTATTTCAGGATCCTTTTTCTTCTCTCAATCCATCAAAAACCATAGGCTGGATCCTTGAGGAGCCCTTAAGAATCGGCAGCGATCTTTCTGATGAAGAGAGAAACAGAAGAGTGGATGAAATGCTTATGAAGGTTGAGCTGTCCCCCGACTTTAAAGACAGATATCCAAATGAGTTGTCGGGAGGGCAGAGACAGAGGATATGTATAGCTGTTGCCCTAATGCTGGAACCTAAGCTTATTATTGCCGATGAACCGGTTTCTGCTTTGGATCTGACTATTCAGGCAGAAATTGTCAAGCTGTTGTTTAAGCTGAACAGAGAGCTTGGGGTTTCCATAATTTTTATTTCGCATGATCTTAAGGTTGTCTATAATCTCTGTGACCGGGTGATGGTTATGAAGGATGGTGAGATCGTGGAGATGGGTTCTGATAAAGAGGTATATTTTTCGCCTAAAAATGACTATACAAAGAGGCTTTTAGAGGCAGTCTCTGATAACCAATGATAAAAGAACTTTGATAAAGGGGTTAATTTATTATTATATTTGCCGATATATAACTCAGTCGCAGAGTGCACGGATTCCTATAGAAGATATGTCTGCAAAGCAGTCCTGAATTCGGCACGGGTCTCAAAAGAGACCTGAACCTGTGACTAAAATCGGGGGTTAAATAATCTGTGAGGAAGGGAGGATCTGCAAATATGAAAAGTATTGGACGCTTTGACCTTGGATCTGAACAAAAGTATGATCACAAGTTTGAGGAAGCAGCTGATGAAGAGTTCCCTTTGATGGGAAGATTCAGAAAAGATGATGATTCTCAAGGCTTAAGGTTTAAGTCAGAAAAAGCTGTTAAAGAAAATGACAATATTCTTTCAAAGAAGGATATGGAGAATTTTGTTTCTGATGCAGTAAAGGATGACGCCCTGTCAAGATATCAGTACTTTGTCGGTAATGATCTGCTTAAGACAAGCTGATGAATTGTGATCATAAGCATTATGTTATTTGAATAATTTGAACATATGCTGTAATATTAAAGCCTCTTGCCTGGTACATCGGTTCCCGGAATAAATGAACCGAATGCCTGCTGTTTGACAGCCGGTACAGGGTACCAGTGACGGGAGGCTTTTTGATGTATTGGTAAGAAGGGAGTATGCCTGATAAAAAGGCAGAGCTAATAAATGACTAAAAGAGATAATAAAAGCAGATTAGCAAAAACAGGTTTTCTTCTGGTGGCTCTTATCTGGGGAGTTGCTTTTGCGGTGGTGAAAAATTCCCTGGATTATATACCACCGGTGTATTTAATGGCCTTAAGGTTTTCAATAGCAGGAATCCTGCTTTCTCTGGTCTATATAAAAAAAATGATAAGGGTCGATAAGATGACCCTGCTTCACGGCCTTGCCATAGGTTTTTTTCTCTTTCTGGCTTATTTGACTCAAACCTATGGCTGCAAGTATACAACTGCAGGGAAGAATGCTTTTCTGACAGCTTTATATGTGATCTTTGTACCCTTTCTGCTGTGGATAATGTTTCGTAAAAGACCTTTGATACACAGCTTTATAGCGGCATTTTTAAGTATGATTTCCATAGGTCTGATCTCTCTTGGATCATCTGAAGGATCTTTAAATGAGGGTGATGTTTTAACCATCATTTGTGCTCTCTTTTTTGCCTTGCAGATAATATTTATTGCAAGATATAAAAATGACGACCCGGTATTGTTAGCTTGTATACAGCTTGATACTGCGGCTCTGCTTTCCTGGCTCTCTGCCCCTGTTCTTGATGGGAGTATATGGGAGATATCCTTAAATCCTACCTCAGTGTTTGGCCTGATATATTTAGGTGTACTGAGCAGTCTTGTCTGCTTCCTTCTTCAGACTGTATGTCAAAGATATGTAAAAGCATCAACCTCGGCTCTTTTAATGTCTACAGAGGCCGTATTTGGCGCTTTGGCAAGCTATCTTTTCCTGGGGGAGTTTATGAGCAGCAGAGCTTTATGGGGCTTTGTTCTCATGTTTTTAGCCATAATCATTGCTCTGATAGAACCGGAAACCTTTGATTTTATCTACCCTGATAAGACCTATAGATCAACCTATCTGATCGATTATGAAAAAATGTATGACGATGGGGTAAGGGGAATAATATTCGATATAGATAATACTTTGGTAAAGCATGATGCTCCTGCAGACAGAAGAGCAGTGGAGCTTTTTGAAAGGCTTCATAAAATAGGCTTTAAAATGGTTTTGCTTTCCAACAATAAAGAAGGCAGAGTTAAAAGCTTTCAGAAGAAGGTTCTATACTGTGACTATATATACGACGCGGGAAAGCCGTCAAAAAAGGGATATATAAAGGCTATGGAGCTTATGGGTACTAAGAGGGAGAATACTGTAAGCATAGGGGATCAGCTCTTTACGGATGTTCTTGGAAGCAGAGGAGCAGGTGTGAGAATGTTTCTTGTTGACCCTATAGATAAAAAGGAAAAGTATTATATCGTACTTAAAAGGATACTTGAGAAGCCGATTCTCTATTTTTACAGGATAAAGGCAGGACAGTAAAGGAAGATCTTTTATGACTTTTTTAGAGCAGCTTTTTAAATAAAAGGAGAGAGTTTATGGAAAAATACGGTTTAATAGGAAATCCCGTTAAGCATTCCCTTTCACCCTTCATACATGGTCAGATATATGAAGCTATGGGAATTGAAGGGCAATATGAGCTTTATGAAATAAAGGATGATCTTTGCGGCAATCTGAAAAAGCTTTACAATGAAGGTCTTAAAGGAATAAATGTGACAGTGCCCTATAAGTCTGAGATAATGGCATGTCTTTGTGATATAGATCCTGTGGCAAAGGCAATGGGAGCAGTAAACACTCTTATAAGAGATGAGAAAAGAGGAGGCTATATAGGAGCCAACACTGATGTAAGCGGTCTTAAAAGAGAGCTGAAGGATGCAGGTATTTCTCTTAAGAATAAAAATGTAGTCATTATCGGAGGAGGAGGGGCAGCAAGGGCTGCGGCCTTTGCCGCCATTACAGAGGAGCCGGCCTCAGTGACCCTTGTAAACCGGAATCCTGAAAAGATCCAAAGGATCAGGGAGGATCTTGAAAGCTACAGGAAAGAGCATATGGAGGGGAATAAAGTCGAATTGTTTACTTTTCCCCTTAGGGATATTAAAAAGCTGGATAAAGAGGATTATATAGCCATACAATGTACTTCCCTGGGACTTAGTCCCGATTATGACTCTACTCCCATAGAGGATGAGGAGTTTTTTAAAAAGCTGTCACAGGCCGTGGATGTTATATATACTCCAAAGACCACGAGGTTTATGCAGCTTTGCAGAGACAATGGGGTTCCTGCCTGCAATGGCCTGAAAATGCTTTTGTATCAGGCTATAGATGCCTTTGAGCTGTGGACGGGAAGGAAAGTGCCTGATGGATTAACAGAGGAAATATATGAAAAGCTCTATGCTCTGAAAACAAGAAATCTTGTCCTTATTGGCTTTATGGGCAGTGGAAAATCTTCCGTAGGCAAAAAACTGGCTGAGCTTTTGGGCTATGACTTTATGGATGCTGATAGTATAATAGAGAAAAATGAGGGTAAGAGCATAAATCTCATATTCAAAGAAAAGGGTGAGGAGTATTTCAGGGATAGGGAAGAAAAGCTTTTAAAGGAGCTAAGTGAGAAAAATAAGGGAAATAATATACTGCTTTCCGCAGGGGGCGGAATGATATTAAGAGAAAACAACAGAAAATATTTAAAAAATATCGGTCTTGTGATATACTTGAAAGCAAGTGCTGATACAATCAAGAAACGTCTTCAGGCTGACACTGCCAGACCCCTTTTGGCAGAGGATAAGTCAGAAAGGATAGACAGGCTTCTTGCTGAAAGGAGCAGTATCTATGAGGACGCCTGTGACATTGTTATCGATACGGATAAAATTTCAATAAATGATGTCGTATTAAAAGGAGAGAGAAGAGTATGAAAATCGTAGTTATTAACGGACCAAGCCTAAAGCAGTTAGGCAAAAGAGAAGTGGATGTATTGGGTAGAAGGGATTATGATTACCTTTGTCAGACCATTATGAAGCAGGCTGCAAAGGATAATGTCATTGTGGAGCTGTATCAGTCCAATCACGAAGGTGACCTTATTGATAAGATACATGCCTGCAGTGAGGATAAGACCTGCGGAATCATTATTAATCCCGGGGCATACTCTCATTACAGTTATAGTATATATGATGCACTTAGAAGCGTTGACTATGTAAAGGTAGAGGTTCATATAGCTGATATGTATGAGAGAGATGAGTCCTGGAGACACAGCTCTGTAACTGCAGATGCCTGTGATAAGTTGATAATGGGTAAAGGCTTTGAGGGATATATCGAGGCCCTTCATTATATAATGGAGGAGGCAGGGAAGAGAGGTATTGACGCTTAATTTCCCGGGCTTTTGATTAAGGATAATTGTGTAAGTTTAAATTTGTACTTGAAAAGTGGGAGATTTTGTTATAAACTCTTATCACTACTGTTAAGGAGGAATATCGTATGATATCAGCGGGCGATTTCAGAAATGGCCTAACTGTTGAGATGGATGGAGCTGTTTTCCAGATCCTTGAGTTTCAGCATGTTAAACCCGGTAAAGGCGCAGCTTTTGTTAGGACTAAATTAAAGAATATTATTAATGGGGGTGTTGTGGAAAAGACTTTCAGACCTACTGAAAAGTTCCCACAGGCACGAATCGACAGAAATGATATGCAGTACCTCTATTCCGATGGTGATCTGTATAATTTCATGAATGTTGAGACCTATGATCAGATAGCACTGAACAAGGATGCGATAGGGGATACCTTAAAATTCGTTAAAGAGAATGATATGGTTAAGGTATGTTCTTATAATGGCAATGTATTTGCCATAGAACCTCCTATGTTTGTAGAACTTGAGGTTACCGAAACAGAACCCGGCTTTAAGGGTGATACTGCTACCGGTGCCAATAAGCCTGCGATCGTTGAGACAGGCGCGTCTGTGAACGTTCCCCTCTTTGTGGAGATAGGTGATAAGATTAAGATCGATACCAGAACAGGTGATTATCTCTCACGTGTATAGTGATATTTATGATAAAGAAGTCTTAAAAGCTCTCGCTTGCTGCGGGAGCTTTTTTCTTGCCTTAAGCATGATAATGTCTGCTGATATCTCCATTAACAATAGTAAAAAAGGAGATAAAATGTTATTAAATGATTTTGTAAAAAATGTATTATCAATTATTAAAAGCCGCTATGAAGGCAAAGCAGATGTTAAAACAAATGAGGTGCTTAAAAATAATGGGGTTAAACTGACCGGGGTAACCATAAAGGAGGAGGGAGTAAATATTTCTCCTACCATATATATCGATGAATTTTATGAGGATTATGAGTCGGGAAGGAAAAGCCCGGAGGATATAGCTTCAGAGATAATAAATATCTATAATTCTGCAAAATCTTCCAAAAGCATTGATATTGACTTCTTCAACAGCTATGAAAAGGTCAGGAAAATGTTATTTGCAAAGCTTATTAATTTTGAAAGCAATAAGCTTCTTTTACAGGATGTCCCCTATGAAAAATTCCTGGATCTGGCTATTGTTCCCTACTGCCTTTTAAATACAAAGGAAATAGGCAATGAGCCCCTAAGAGCCAGCATTCTTATCCATAATCCCCATATAGAGCAATGGAAAATTGACAGAGAGACTGTGATAAGGGATGCTATGGCAAACACAAGAAGAAAGTCAGGCTCCCTCATAATAGGAATGAATAAGCTTATGGATAGCCTTATGGATGGCCTTATGGATGGCCTGATGGAGGAGAATGAAGAAGGATCCGGACAGGATATGTCCCAATTAGAGGAGGAGGATTCCATGTTTGTCATGACCAATAAAATGAAGCTTAACGGGGCTATAAGTATGACAGATCTGGATGCCTTGGGAAGATTTTCAAAAAGTATAAAAAAGGATCTCTTTATTATACCAAGCAGTATACATGAAGTGCTCCTGCTTCCTACCGAGTCCCCTAAGGATTTGGAAAGCCTGAATGAGATGGTTATAAGTGTAAACAAAAATGAATTGCTTCAGGAAGAAATACTGTCCGATCATGTTTACTATTTTGCAAAAGAGGGAGGCTATATTTCCTTGAAACAGTAGCCTTCGGGGGCTTTTACCTGCTTATTGACAGTCTTGATATTTTAAAACTACTGTGGTATCATAACACAATATGGGGCTTATGCACTCGTAGCTCAGTGGATAGAGCAGCGGATTCCGGTTCCGCGTGTCGGGGGTTCGAATCCTCTCGGGTGCGCTCATGTTGTGAAAACAGTTTTAAAACTGCCCAAAAGTAATTTGTCAATGGACGAAAGGAAATATATATATATGGCAAAGAATAAATTAGGTGATTTACTGGAAAAACATTACAGATACCTTATCATTGGCGGGTTATTTCTGATATTAGTCATAGTTTTGATCGTTTTTTTTGTTACAAGAAAAGGTAAGAAGGACGATAGTGAGTCAGGCTCTGAGACTGCTGTAAATACAGGAATGGTAAGCAGTACGGTGGAGGTGCCAAAGGATAAGTATGAAGTAAATGCCTATCCTAATGTCAATTCTCTTATGGAGCAGTATTATAATGCTCTTATGAACGGAGATTCCGCTACTATAGAGACCCTCTGTGATGTCCTTTCCGATTCGGAAAAGTTCAGAATCGAAGAAAAGGCCAAGTATTATCAGAATTTTCTTGATTTTACAGTATATACCAAAAAAGGCTACAGGGAAAACTCATATCTTGTA
The DNA here is from genome assembly GCA_024680675.1 of Lachnospiraceae bacterium. Lineage (GTDB taxonomy): Bacteria > Bacillota > Clostridia > Lachnospirales > Lachnospiraceae > UBA2868. The sequence continues at coordinate 7,309 of JAILBX010000016.1, forward strand.
CTGGTAACCTTTAATATTTTATATCAGGGTACTCAGACGCCTGCACCATCTCTTGATTCAGCCTATGTGTGCACAGATCCTTCGGGAGCTTTGTATATTAATAAATCGGAGCTTTCCGAAGATGAACAGGCTTATCTTTTGGAGCTGACTGTTCAAAGTGACGTGGAAGAGCTTATTGAGAAGGTGAAGGTAGATTACAATAAGGCTATTGAGGGCGATGAGTCTTTAGCAAAGGTAATAGACAGTATTGATACCTCAGTAAATGAAGCTGTTAAGGCAAGATTAAGTGAACAGCAGAAGATTGAGGCCGAGGCAGCTGCTCAGGCTGAACAGAATGCACAGGCGGCAAACGCTGTCAGTAACAAGGTAAGAGCAACGGATGTTGTAAATATAAGGGCCTCAGCCAGCACGGACGCAGAGTCTTTGGGCAAATCCACTGTAGGTCAGGAGTTTACCAGATACGAGGCTATGGATAACGGCTGGAGCAAGGTGGACTATAACGGCACCGAGGCCTATATAAAGTCTGAATTTTTGGAAGTAGTGGAGGCTGCACCTGCAGGCGAGGGAAATGCTGAGGCAGGAACAGGTGATGGGGCAGCAGAGGGAGCTTCGGAGTCATCAACTTCAGGAGCTGCCACAGGCGATGGCGCAAATACCGTTAAGATCACCTCCGATAATGTAAATGTGAGGGCTTCAAACAGCACTGACAGCAATAAAATAGGCACTGCCCAAAAGGGAAGCACCTATAAGCTTATAGAAAAGCTGGATGGTTGGGTTAAGATTGATTATAACGGAACTGAAGCATACGTCAGCGCTGATTTTGTGGAGTAATATCAAGGATAGTCATAAGCTCCTTCAGCTCAGTTGAGTAAAGCTCTCTGTAGCGGCCGGTTTTCAGATCATTTAAGAGGATATTGCATATGCGTATCCTCTTTAATTTTTTTACCCTGTAGCCTAAAGTCTCACACATTCTTCTGATCTGGCGGTTCAGGCCCTGGGTAAGAATGATATCAAAGGACTTATCACCGGTCTTTTTTACCTTACAGGGTCTTGTTTCTCTTTCAAGCTCCTTAAGGTATATTCCCTGTCTCATTTTTTTTATAAATTCCGCAGTTATTGCCTTATCTACTGTTACACTGTATTCCTTTTCATGCTCATTTCGAGCTCTCATAAGGGCATCTATAAGATCGCCGTCATCAGTGAGAAGTATCAGACCTTCCGAGTCCTTGTCCAGACGGCCGGCATAGGTTATGCGTTTAGGATAGTCTATGGCATCCATGATATTGTTCTTTTCTCTTTTTTCAGAAGTGCATACAAGTCCTCGGGGTTTATTATATGCAAGGTAGACCTTTTCTGAGGAGGGGATTATGGGGGCCTTGTTTACTGTTACCCTATCATTTACGGACACCTGATCCCCGTTTTTTGCCACCCTTCCGTTTATAAGGACCTTCCCTTCACAAATAAGCCTGTCAGCCTCACGCCTTGAACAAAGGCCGGATGAGGATATGTATTTATTTATTCTCATAAAGTCAAAGTTCTTATCATTCATAGCTTTATTATAGGCAGGGCCAATAGGATTGTCAAAGAATGGAAAATCGGCAAATTTACTCTAATAAATAATTTGTAATGTGAAGCTGAAAATGATAAAATTCTTTTGGTGTATTTGTAATAAAATATAATATTTTATTAAAATCAAAAGGAGAATGGTTATGAAAAAGACAAAAGCGGGTATTATTTCATTTTTATTAGCTTGTGTATTAATAGTATCTGAGCCTGCTCAGGCATTGGCTTACGTTAATGTGGAAAATGCCGGGGAATCAAGAACTCTGGCGGTTGAAGCTGAGCAAGAGCCTGATTCTTCAGACAGCTCAGATATTGAAGATTTATATAATGAAGGCGTTGAATATCTAACCGAAGAGGAATGGGAAAATCTTACATATGACGAACGTTTCGATTACTATAGTTTATTAGCAGAAGAAAATGTGATCGAAGAAGCTTATATTGATGAATCTGTTCAAAGCGGGGAGGATCTTCAGGCAGAGCTGCCTGCTGTTTACAACGGTAATGTAAAAGATGAGGCAAATGGTGACTGGAGTCTGGATACAGATAAATTAAAGTACGTTTCTCCAGCAAGAAATCAGCAGTATTTCGGTAATTGCTGGGCCTTTGGTTTCTTAGGCAATGCTGAAAGCTATTTACTTGCAAAAGATAAGGTGTCTGAGGGACTCAATAATAAATATGATTTTGCGGAAAAGCACCTTGCCTATTATTTATTTAATTCCTATAAAGTGGATGATCCTCTGGGCAATACGGCAGAGGATGGCATTGAAGCAAGTCCGATGGATGGCAGACAATGTGTCTACGGATATGGAAACAATGCTATAAGTACCTGCGCTTTTGTTAAAAACTGGGCCGGAGCAGCCAATGAGAAGGATTATCCCTATATTGAAAAGCAGTTTCCCATAACAGAACCTGATAAGAATACTAATAATATCTTTAAAAAAGATCTCTACCATTTACAGCAGTTGAGATTTATAGAAAACAGTGATCCTGAGGAAAAGAAAAGTCAGATGAAGCAGGCTATTATGAATTATGGAAGTATTTCTATTTCCTACAAGCATGATAGTAAATGCCTCAGTAAAGACAAAAAGAGTTTCTTTAATCCCATAAAGGGCAATATCAGTCATACCGTTCTTTGTGTGGGATGGAACGATAATTATCCGGCAGATAAATTTACAGGAGCATATAAACCTGAAAAAAACGGAGCCTGGCTTATAAAAAACAGCTGGGGAGCAGATTATCATGATAATGGTTTTTTCTGGATGTCTTATGAAAATGCCACTATTGCTTCTATTATGGCATCTGAGTATGAGCCGGCTGATAATTATGACAATAACTACTTTTATGATGGTGGTGTAGGTTACGATGATCTCGGATATAGAAAAAGCCCGTATCAGGTAGCTAATATCTACCAGGTAAAAGGAAGCAGCTACCAGGTCTTAAAGGCAGCTTCAATATATTCTGAAAGTGCAGACTATAAAGTTACCTTACAAATATATAAAAATCCCAAGAATCCTTCTGATCCTGTCAGCGGGACAGCTATGCTTGACAAGCCTATAGAATGCAATATACCTAATTCAGGCTATTACACCTTAAAGCTTCAGCCTGAGGATTATATTCTGCTTAAGGAGGGAGAAAGCTTTGCTCTTGTTTTTGAGTCAGACAGCATAGATAAATATTTTTATGTTGACGCTAATACAGAAGTCAAAAGGATGAAGGATAAGGAAATTACTTTGTCAGGTAAAAACCATTCCTACACCGAAAAAAATCAAAGCCTTATGCGTAGAGTCGATAATAAAGGGGCATGGTATGATCTTCATGAAGCCGGTAAATGTGCAAGAATAAACGGATTTACCTCAAATATGAACTGGTATTGTGAGGATACTACCGAGGCATCAGCAGCGGAAAGCAAGAAGGATCTTACCACAATAGCACTGAATATCAATGACAGCTTTAAGCTGGATGTAACAAAGACCCAGGATGTTAAGCTGACCTTTAAGTCGGATAATGAAGCTGTTGCAACAGTAAACAGCGA
>JAILBX010000027.1 GCA_024680675.1 Lachnospiraceae bacterium
CTGGATATCAGAGGGACTAAAGAGCTTGCTCTTTATGCTGGCGGCCTTTGCCACCCAGAATTTTCCATCCCTTGGGATAAATTCCTCCCAGTGAACAGCCTTTGTTCCTTCAAAGAGCTCATCATAGGTAAGAGCCTTAAAGGAAGCTGCCTTTATAAGGATCCTTTCAGCTGTTCTTAAAAAGATATTGGATCTTGCAATGGCAGTCCCATCCCCTTTAAAGGTTACCCTGCCATCCTCCACAGTCACTATCTCATAGCCAAGCTCTTGTATTTCTCTTTTTAATATCGCTTCCATGCCAAAGTGGCAGGGGGCGATAAGTTCATATTCTTTATTCATAAGACTTCCCATACTCTATAGAAAATTATTTGAACCTGTACTCCTCTGTCCAGGGTATCTGTCTTTCACAATACATCATTATGACTATATCCGGCTTGTTCTTCTCAATATATGTCTTCATACTTCCGTTAAATTTGCTTAGGGATATTTTTGTGATCTTATCAACATCCCTTGCAAGATAGGGGGTCAGCCACCAGCCGAAGGAATCATGCAGAATTAATATGCTCTTTCCTTTATTGTTTGTCTCCAATTCATTTTGAATCTCAATATAAGGAAAAATTGTCTTAACACAGTGATATGCGTCTACATTTTTATAATAATCTATGGTCTCATAATCTGCTATATTGTCAAATAATTCCTTCCTGAGCAAAACATCCTCATAGGATCCGCTTTCATGATAGTCGATAGTCGGAATATCAACAGTATATCCGGTTTCAAAATCCGGGATCAGCATATCAAAATCCTCAAGCCCTGTATCCAGTAAAGACACACATCTTCCGGACCCGCCTAACCAGTATTTGTCATAATGAGTCAGCCTGTAATTGTCTATATCATAGTATTTTTTTGAAAAGTTAAAGCCATAATCCTCATTAAGCTTATCCGCTATCACAGAGGCTGCCCACAGGCCCGCTTTATTGGTCCAATGATGATCGGTTTTATAAAAAAGCTCATACCAGTCATAATCCGATGATAAGATCTCTTCTCTGAAATCTATATGATCGACGCCTTCTTCAGACAGGCGTTTCATAAGCATATCACCGTTTTCATTACTGTTTTCTATAGAATAATTATCTATCTCTTTATCATAGGGGTTGACCTTGGAAGCGGCATTGATATATAAGAAGGGAATTCCTCTTTCCTCAAGAAAATCCCTGTACTTTATTATATTTTCCACATCTTCCTCAATAAGCTCATTGGTCACAAGGGGTTCCACATTGGCCAGATAACCGTTTTTCATAAATATCTGATTGGTATCTGAATTCCCGTTTACAAGATCAAATCCCGTCACTTTTTTCAAATGCATATATTCTGATGTAATATCATTCTTAAAAATGATATTATCCGCATAATATTGGATCTTCACCTTAAAACTGTCTGTTTTTGCCTTATAAATATTCAAAATATCTTCAATGGCATTTCCCTTTTTTTCTTCGGCTTTTGACTGATCCTCTTCATCAAAAGGATACTGAAGAGAGAAATCAACCTTTTTATTCTCCTCTTCATTCAGCTTATGCTTCTGCCGGTAGATATCTTCATCATCCTTTAGAATAAAGGATATAAAGGCATTTTCAATATGCAGTCCTTCATAGAACAGATTTTTTACAACTATACGCATTACACAGCTGCAAAATATAATTATGATAATGGCAGTGATCAATCCTGCCGTTACTTTTTCTCTCCTCATATATATCCATCCCGCCTAAAAGTTAAAGTAAATAAAAGGACTATAGGTCTGACTTATACACTGCATGAGTGCCAATACAAAGAAAAACACTGACAAGGCGTTAACCACTATGCCAAGGTGCAGCTTTTCAAAAATACTGATAAGCTTCTTATACAAGGGCGTGGCAAAAACAATTCCTATAATAAATATAGCTGCAAACTTTTTCATATAAAATACAGCTTCATCATTTATAAGTCCGTTTTCACCTACCACAAGCATTCCTTTTATAAAGTCAAAGGCCTGTCCTATATTCTCAGCCCTGAAGATCACAAAGAGAACAACAACGAAAAACATTGTGTAAATATTACCTAAAACAGGGATCGCTTTCTTTTTGTAACCGGAATACTCTTCAATAACTATAAGTACAAAATATGACAAACCCCATACAAGAAAGGTCCAGTTTGCCCCATGCCAGATCCCTGTCAAAAGCCAGACAGTCAGTAAATTTATTATGTGTCTTCCCTTACCCACATATTTTCTTCCTCCACCAAGGGGTATATACACATAATCTCTAAACCAGCTGCTCAGGGATATATGCCAGCGTCTCCAATACTCTGTGACAGAGGATGAAATATAGGGAAAGTTGAAGTTTTCGGAAAAGTGAAAACCAAATATCTTCCCCAGTCCTATGGCCATATCGGAATAACCGGAAAAATCGAAATATATCTGAAGGGTATAGGCAATGGCACCGACCCAAAATGTGAGAAGGGCATTCCTGTCTATATACATAAAAATATTATCCACGAAAACTGCCAGATAGTCGGCTATCAGAACCTTTTTTGACAATCCAAAGGCAAACCTTAAAACACCCTCTGTAAAATCCTCTTTATTTTCTTTTCTGTTCCTTATCTGGTATTCTATTTCCTTATATCTTACAATAGGTCCCGCTATGAGCTGAGGAAAAAAAGCAATATAAAGTCCAAGATTCAAAAGATTCTTCTGAGGCTCGGATTTTTTATAATAAATGTCAAAAAGATAGGACATCAATTGAAACATGTAAAAAGATATTCCTATAGGAAGCAGAATATCTATACCCGATGCTTTATCAAAAAGAAGAAATGATAACTCATTAGACAAAAAGGTGAGGTACTTAAAAACAAAAAATATTATTATATAGATCAAGAGCCCAAGGGTAAGCCAGACCTTAGCTATCCTTTGGGAATCACTTTTATTTATTTTAAATCCTATGATCCAGCCTATGAGAATCGAGATAAGAAGAATGAATATGTTAAGGGGCTCTCCCCAGGCGTAAAAAATAAGACTGGAAATTAAGAGGACAGTATTTCTGAATGATCTTCCCTTGAAAAAGGGATTATAATATAAAATTAATACAAACGGCAAGAAAAAAGCCAAAAATACCGTAGATGAAAAAACCATAGCATCTCCCCTGTACTTATCTTAAGATCCATACATCCTGAGTAAGGAATCAAAGATCATATTAAAATATTGACCAAGCTCTACTCTGACCCATAATTTTATAGCATAAGAAGCAGGTTTGTCAATTTTCAGTAATATTTACATTTTAATTTTTATTTATTGACAAGCTCAAATCTCTAATATATAATTAACGTTGCGTCACAAAAAGGCGTTAGCGGGGTGTGGCTCAGCTTGGCTAGAGCGCCTGGTTTGGGACCAGGAGGTCGCAGGTTCGAATCCTGTCACCCCGAGAGA
>JAILBX010000077.1 GCA_024680675.1 Lachnospiraceae bacterium
GGAGGAGATGAATTTGTTATCATACTAAAGGGAGAGGATCTTAAAAACTATGATTCTTTAAAAGCAAGCTTTTATAATACCATAAATGAATGGCGCAGGGATCAGAGGCTTTCCGAATGGGAGAAGGTATCAGCTGCAATGGGAGTTGCTTATTACAATGAAGAGTATGACAATAACGTGGATAATGTCTTAAGAAGAGCTGATAAGGAAATGTATAAAAACAAGAAAGAAATGAGAGCTGTCAGAGAATAAGAAAAGAAACCGGAAGATCTTCCGGTTTCTTTTTAATGCTAAGGATTTATGATTTCCTGCTCTATAGCAGAGTATCGTCATATTCTGCCCTTGAACCGCCTATGAATTTAGGCCGCACTCTGGCCGCCGTAAGATGGGCCTTTCCAATGGAGGAAATATTCAAACGCAAGGGCACAGCCACCCTTTTTAAATGCATTCCTATCAGGGTATCACCTATATCAAGACCGGCATCAGCCTTTATCTTTTCAAGGACTACGGGCTCCTTAAAGCTTCTGTAGGCAAGGGTAGCAAAAGAGCCTCCGGCTTTGGGTTTTGGTATTACATTTACTGTTTCTTTATTTCCTATAGCCTCTTTTTCAATAACAATAGCCCTGTTTAAATGTTCACAGCATTGTGCCGCCAGCCATATGCCCTGTTCATCAGTGATCTTTTTTATTCCCCAAAAGACGGCTTCAGCGGCTTCAAGGTTTGAATCGCTTCCTATCCTGCTTCCAAGGATCTCAGAGCTGGAGCATCCTATAACAATTATCTGTCCTCTTTTCAGCTTTGCTTTTTCACAGAGATCTCTAAGGGCTGTTTCTGCTTCTTTTGTTAATTCTTCGTACATTTTTCTTTACCTGATCATAATTTCTTACAAGAATTTTTTTACCGTATCTGCTATTTCCTTATCCTGGCAGTTGGCAAAGAAGAGTTCCTGAAATTTTTCACCCTTAAAAGATCCCTTTACAAGCTCTGAGTCTATCTCGTTAAGAATCTGAATAAGAGGACGGTAGCTTACTTTCTTCACTTCGTCTAAGATCTTTTTATTTCTCTGTTCAGGAACAGCACGTTCTCTTGGATATCCCTGTCCGCTTTCTTCGCAAAAAAGCTTCTCAAAAATGTATTCGAGGTTAAGGTCACCGCCCCATCCGAATCCTTTTGCAAAGGGGATGGCTATGGCATTTCCATCGTTGATCTGAGCAAAGGTATAAGCATCAAGGGCATCCTCCACATGGCCGCAGATAACTCCGGGAAATGAGTTGCAGGCAAGCATGGCCCCTTCTCCTGTGCCGCAGCCTGTTATCACATAATCAACGGCCTTTGAGTTTAATAAAACTGCTGACAGGATACCGATCTGCACATAGGTAAGCTGGCAGGAATCTTCTGCCGTATACATACCATAGTTAAAAACGGTGTGTCCCATAGGTTCTACAACTTTTTTCAGGGCAGCCTCAATGATCCCGTTTTTTGCTGCCTGACTGTTTTCATTGATAAGAGCGATTTTCATAATAGTAATTCCTTCCTTTATGATGAGTATTGATTTTTATAACTATCATTATAGCCTATTTGAAGAGGAATGTAGAATAGGAAAGATAAAAAAACATATAGATTATTCAAATAAGTCTGATTTAGATGATGAAGGCCAAAGACTATGTTATAATGGGTGACAAAAGGGACTTTTATTTGTTTTTTGTCAGCTTGTAAACAGAGCAGTTTTTTGAGGAGAAAAAATGGAAAATCTACTTGTAGCAACTAACGCCGTAATTCCTTTCATGGTCTATATTCTTTTGGGAGCTGTATCAAAAAAGATCGGTCTTGTGAGAGAGAGCTTCCTTAAAGAGTTGAATGGGGTAGTTTTTAAGGTCTTTTTTCCCTTCATAATGTTTAACAACCTTTATGATGTGGATTTTGGAAAGCTTAGTGGTGCAGGATATGTGGGCTTTGCGGTGCCGGCTACTCTTATACTTATTTTTCTGACTCTGTTGCTTGTTCCCCTTTTTGAAAAGGACAGGAGACGGATAGGGGTCATTGCCCAGGCAATATTCAGAAGCAATTCCGTTTTGTATGCCATTCCCCTTGCTCAAAGCGTATTCGGCGCCGAGGGAGCAACTATGGCCAGTATTTTAGTGGCTTTTTTGGTTCCTATATACAATATATCATCTGTTGCGATCTTAGAATATTACAGGGGTGGAAAGGCTTCTTACGGAAAGCTTTTTACTAATATTTTAAAAAATCCTCTCATTATCGGTGCTATCACCGGTGTTATATTTAATCTGCTGCCTGTAAACATGCCGGAATGTCTGGCTCATCCCATTTCGGAGCTTTGCAGTATGGCGACTCCCTTATCCCTTTTTGTATTGGGAGGAAGCCTGCATATTCATGATATGAAGAAAAATATCCTGCCTCTTGTTACAGGTACAGCTATGAAGCTTTTGCTGGTGCCGGCATTACTGTCCTTTATAATGACAAGGGTGGGCTTTAGGGGCCAGGAGTTTTTTGTGGTCTTTTGTATGTTTGCGACTCCGGTGGCAGCAGCATCATATCCTATGGCTCAGAGCATGGATGCAGATGCGGATCTGGCGGGAGAGTATGTTGTTGTCACCACCCTTTTATCTATAATAACAATCTTTTGCTGGATATTATTTTTAAAGAATTTAAGACTTATATGATAACCTTAGGACTTGACAAAAAGTGTTTATGATTTCATTATATAGCTGTAGTTTTTTATGAAAAATTAATTTTGGAAAGGGATGATTAGTATGGAAAAGAGATTTGATAAGAATGTATTTTGCTGGGTTTTCTGCTTCCTGCTTGGAGAGCTTGGAGTTGATCGTTTTGTAAGAGGTCAGATAGGACTTGGGATCTTAAAGCTCATAACATGCGGAGGCTGTGGAATATGGGCTTTAATAGACTGGATCATTTGTATGACCAAGATTTACGGAGAAGCCTTCAAAGCTGATAACGATGTAGTATTTATCGATGGACAGTATGCAAGATAATGGTAGAAGATAGAAGCTTTAAGTCTTTTTATCGAAGGTGTATCAAAGCTAATAAAGATCAAGGAGCCTGCTTTTTGCAGGCTCTTTGATCTTTAGAAATATATAAATCAAAAAGATAACCCACCACCTTCAGGTGGTGGGAGAAGCTTTTCGCAGGTGCCGGGTTCAAGCCCGGTACCTGCGGGATTGCGAAGCAATCTGATTTATAACGAGCAAATTGCGAAGAAATTTGCGA
>JAILBX010000078.1 GCA_024680675.1 Lachnospiraceae bacterium
CTCGCAAATTTCTTCGCAATTTGCTCGTTATAAATCAGATTGCTTCGCAATCCCGCAGGTACCGGGCTTGAACCCGGCACCTGCGAAAAGCTTCTCCCACCACCTGAAGGTGGTGGGTTATCTTTTTGATTTATATATTGTCAGTGACTTTCCTTCCAGTTGTAAAGCTTATCAATAAGGTCTCCGTAGGTGGAAGCATTATCCGTAATGACCTTCTCTGTAACCTTAGCAAAGGGTTCAAGATCCGGATAATTTATCTGCATTCCCTCTTCCTCCAGGGAAGAAATAAGATCATCTGTCTGCTTCCTGTTTTCTGCTCTGTCTGATTCTGCAGAATTAAGGGCAGCTTCCTTTACGATCTTTTTCTGTTCATCTGAAAGCCTTTCCCATATGGATTCCTTTATGGTAAAGCACATGCCGGAATAAATATGGTTGGTAACCGAAAGATAAGTCTGAACCTCATAAAGCTTATTGTTATATATTACAGGCACCGGATTTTCCTGAGCATCATAGGTACCCTGTCTTAAAGCAGGGTAAAGCTCAGAAAAGGAAAGAGGCTGAGGATTTGCTCCAAGAGCCGACATAGTTGCCATTATTATGGGATTTTCAGGCGTTCTGATAAGAAGTCCCTTCATATCCTCAGGAGAATTGATGGCCTGTTTTGAATTTGTGACACATCTGAAGCCATTACAATAATGAGCCAAAACTCTCATATTATCCTTTACCAGGTTTTCCTCTATTCCGGCTTCTATATCGCTGTCCATAAAAGCCCAGGCTGTATCAAAATCACTGAAGAGGAAAGGGAGGGCTGAAATACCCATCTTTGGCTCATAGGTGGCATAGTTTGATGCATCGGTTATTATAACATCCACCTTTCCTGAATCAAGGGCTATGGAATCAATGAGCTCAGCATCTCCTCCAAGCTGTCCCGAAGGATAAACCACTGCACTTATAACGCCATCGGTTTTTTCTTTTATCTCATCTGCAAACTCCCTGGCTGCCACATTTCTCGGATCCCCCTCTGCTGTGGAAACTCCTATTTTCAAAACCAGCGGATCCTCCTTTGTAGGAGCCTGAGCCTTCTTACTTCCACAGCCTCCTAAAATGATCATGGATCCCAGAACACACATAAGTAAAATCAAGCTTACTTTCTTCATGAAACTTACCCCCTTGAAACATTTTTGCTCATTTGCTGATATATATACATTTTCTTATTGACCATCTCCATGCACTCTTCAACTCTTCTCATGGGTATGGCAAGAAATATGTTAACCAATTTTTCATCAAGCTGGGAACCTGCCACCATCTTAAGCTCGGCAATGGCATCTTCATAGGTAAGAGTTGGCTTATAAGATCTTCTCATGGTAATGGAGGAATAGGTATCCGCCAGTGCAATGATCTTTGACGCCAGTGGTATATCATCATCTTTTATCTGATAGTATCCACAACCGTCTATTCTTTCATGGTGGTATAATATCCAGTCGGATATCCTGTTAAAGCTCCTCATTGATTCAAAAATACCGACACATATCTCCGGATGCTTCTTAATAAGCTCCCAATCAGAAGAACCAAGCTTACCCGATTTATTAAGTATTCTTCCGGGAACACCGTATTTTCCCACATCAAAAAAGAGGGAGGCATAGCTTAGATCCACCCGGTTTATTTTCTTTCTCATATCATAAGGGAGATAATCATAAATAAGCAGAGCCAGATAATGAACATGGAGGGAATGCCCATCCATGTTAGGATCCCCTGCTTCCAAAACACAGACTAAGGTCTCTAAGAGCTCCATAGCCTGTTTTTTACTGTCATCATATAAGCCTATGGCCCAAAAAACTATTACGGAAACAAATATGCTTCCCACCAAAATACAGACATCCGTTTCAAAGCTAATGTCCCGCAGCATCAGCACATATACGCTTCCCGCAATTGCCAGTACATTGATAATAAGGATACAATAAAGGAAGGCCATCCTCCCCTTATCCCCCGGCATGGTAACATCCCTCATAATAATAAGCTTATAGATACCATATATTTCTGTTATGATCAGTATTACCGCTCCTGCCAGCACCAGGATAGAATAATCATTCAACATTGACCTTCTCCATCTCAATCCACAAATGTAACTCTGTTCTTACCCTGTCTCTTGGACTGATATAAACCATCATCAACCCTGTTATAAGCTTTATCAATATCCTTATCGGCATCGGTGATCCTGGTTACACCTATAGATGCATGTATCCCGTGCAGGCCTCCGGTTTCCACACTATTTAACATTTTAAGGAGGCTCTCCATGGTCTTTTTTATATTCTCATTATTTTCCTTTCCTCTGATAAGAATAATAAACTCATCTCCACCCAAACGTCCTGCAAAGCTTAATTCCTCCTGCATTGCTCTTTCGGGGAAGGACCACTTTTCAGACTGATCGATCTTCATAAATTCCAGAATGGAGCTGCCGACTATCTGTATTACCTTATCTCCCATCTGATGACCCAATGTATCATTTATCTGTTTAAAACCATCAAGATCCAAAAGAGCCACTGAAAGATCACCTTCCTCATGGGGGGCCCTGATTATCTGACCTGCCATGGAAAAAAAACGTCCTCTGTTAAGGAGGGAGGTAAGAGCATCAAAGCTTGACTTGACCTCAAGCTCCTGAGTGATCTGTATGTTCTTTCTAAAGGTTTCAAACTGGCTCATCCTTGCACGCTGAAAGAAAAAGTGCAAAACCAGGGCAAGGGTCAGAAAGATCACGGCATTATAAGTATCTCCGTTAAATATGGAAATCGGCTTTAATCTGTGGGATTCTATGATAAGCACCACGGTAGAGACTACCAGGGAAATGGTCATCCTCATCATATTGTCTATAAAGGACAGGCCCACAAGCACCAAAAGCACAGGAAACATTGCTGCCTTTGAAAAGGCGTTGGCATTGGATTCAAGAATACTATATATCATAAGCAGGATAACACACAGATAAATGACAATAGTTTCATACCTTTCCAGCACATTTCCAAAAATCTTAAAGACTACAAGAAAAGCAACGGATATACCCACAAACACTCCGTAGAAGAAAGTCCTTGACCTGTTCACTCCAAAGAAATTAAAAATAGAAAAAACAAAATAAAAAATATTTACAGCCGCAAACCATAGCATTATGATCTCAACATGCTTTCTGTTTGTGGCATTTATAAGATCCTGACAATCAAGATATGTATTTTTATCGTATCCATAATAGTTAAATCTTTTTGGATCCATCTGACACCTCTTAAATAGAAAAACCATTTTCAACGTGTACACATCAACAATATCATTATACATTATAAATCATATTATTACTACATTTATTACTAATTACCGGCTTATCAAAAGCATTAGCTCTGCTTTTTTAACCCTGTTTTTCCTCCTTAAAGAGGAGTTTTTTTCTGGCTATCATATCATCTATTCTGCTTATATAGAGCTTTATATCCTTTACCGTATCACACCTTTCGATCCTTCCTAAGGGCCTTCCCTCCCTATCTGTATAAACCCTTTTTGATACTGTACCTGCACCACAGGCCACTATGGACTGAACCTCTTCAATAATGAGTATATTATAAAGACCCTCGCAGCCTTTTTTTGAATAACCCACATTTTCATAATTCCCCGCCATGTTTTTCTGTCTGTAAAGATAGTAGGGTTCCAAACCTTTTTTGCTCATAAAATTCATTGAGTAATCCATTATCTCGGCAGAATTATTCAGACTGATATCCGGATTTTCCTTAAGATACTCCTGCATTCCTGCAGCTCTTTTTATTGCCAGGGAATGAACCGTGACCGAATCCGGTTCCAGTTCTCCTATCGCTTCAAAGGTCTTTTTAACCTCCGGCATATCCTCTCCGGGAAGCCCCAGTATAAGGTCCATATTTATATTGTCAAAACCCTGAGCTCTGGCCATTTTATAGGCATCATATACCTCTTTCACACTATGAGCCCTTCCTATTACCTTCAGGGTAGGATCATTCATGGTCTGGGGGTTAATTGATATCCTTGATACACCCATTTTCTTCAGCACCTTAAGCTTACCTTCAGTTATACTGTCAGGCCTGCCGGCTTCCAGGGTGAATTCTCTGACCTCTGAAAGATCAAGCTTCTCTTTAATATATGATATAAGATCAGTCAGCTCCTCCTCAGACAGGGTTGTAGGGGTTCCGCCTCCGATATAGACTGTCTCAAGGATTTTTTTATTTTTCCTGCTTTCTGCTGCCACATAGTCTATCTCTTTTTTAAGAGCGGCAAGATAATCTCCTACCAGCATCTTATATTTCCCTATGGGATAGGATGTAAAGGAACAGTAAAGACAGGTTGAAGGACAAAATGGTATACCCAGGTAGAGACTATAGCCCCTGCCCTTTACAAGACTCTTTAAAATATTGCTTTCATTATGTGCTATCCTTAAGCCAAGCTCTGATCTTTCTTTGGAAAGCAGGTACTCTTCGCTCATCTTATCAAGTATTACCTTATCCGAAAGACCTGAATCTATCCCCTTCATAAAAAGCTTGACAGGTCTTATGCCCGTAAGGGTTCCCCATGGAAGCTCTTTATTCAGATGTCTGCTTAAATTCTTATATATGATCCTCTTTATGTTGTTCTTAAGTCTCTTTGTATCATCTAAGCTTATTCTTTCCGTCTCCTGACAGCTTATAAGGCCCTTCTCACAGGCCTCAAAAGCCACCACGCCCTTACCCACGTATATGAGGAAGAATTCACCTTCTATCTGTTCCAAAGCATCCTTTATGTTAATATCAGCTTTTACCTCAATGCCAACATCTTCTTTTTCATAGAATGCCTTAAACAATGAATAGATATCATACTGAAACCTTTCATCATTAGTAACTATTCGTATACTTTTATCCATTTTTCTCCTTAGAAGAAGGGATTATACGTCCTTTCCTCCCCTATGGTAGTGTCATCTCCATGGCCCGGATAAACCCTGACGCTGTCGGGAAGCACCATAAGCTTTCTTCTTATTGAAGCCACCAATTCTCCCATACTTCCCGTTGGCATATCCGTTCTGCCAACCGATCCAAGGAAAAGCGTGTCCCCGGCTATCAATATCCCGGCCTTTTCAAAATAGAAACAGGCGCTGCCTGCAGTATGGCCTGGAGTTAACAAAACCTTGAATCTTACCCCATCGATGTCTACCTCTTCATCATCCTTAAGATATATATCAGCCTTAACCCTGCATAACCTTCCTGTACTTTCTGACTGGTTAAGATAGGTATCAAGTAAGAGTTCCTTTTCAGCCAAAGGAGCATAAACCTTACAGTCCGCAGCCTTTCTAAGCTCCTCTACCCCGTATATATGATCATAATGTCCATGAGTCAGCACTATGGCTTTAACCTTCAGCCCCTTTTCAGTCAGCTTGTCATAGAGCTTCTTTCCATCATCTGCGGGATCAAAAACCACTGTATTTTTTGTTTTATCATCAAAGACAAAATAGCAGTTTGTTGCTATCCTTCCAAGAACAACCCTTCCAATCTTATAATCGCACATTTACTTTATCCTCACTTAAGCTCAAATCCGGTTAAGAAGACCCGACGGTAATGCCAAGCCCCATTCAGCCGCTTGTTCTTTCTATATCTATGACGGAATCCACCATATTAAGCTTGTCGATAACCCTGTTAAGCTCTTCCTTGCCTGCCACGTCAAAGGAAATGGATATGGTGGCTGTCCCCTGTTTACTGGTCCTCACATTCATAGCAGTGATATTTAAGTTCTTTTCCGTAAGCACCCTGGTGATCTCTGCCAGCACGCCCTTATTGTTTTCGGCAAAAATACTTATCTCTGCCATAAATTTATCTTTATTAATGTTTTCTTCCTGCCATTCAGCCTCAATAAGCCTGTTTCTTTCATCCTCAGGCATATTTACTATGTTGATACAGTCTGTCCTGTGAATAGACACCCCTCTTCCCCTGGTGACAAAACCTATGATCTCATCTCCCGGAATAGGGGAACAGCACTTTGAAAACCTTACAGCCACATCATCAAGCCCCTTTACAACGATCCCCCCGTGACTTTTGCCGGAATTAGCCCTTGCAGCCTTATTTTCCTCTATTTCCTTAAGGATATCCTCATTGGATTTGACCTTAGTATGGTCTGCCTCATAAAGCTCCAGCATCTTATTAATGATCTGGCCTTCCTTAAGGCCTCCATGACCTATTGCCGCTCTTACTGCATCCCATTCCTTAAAGCCATACTTCTTCATTATTGCCGTGGTATATTCCGGTATGAATATCTTGGCAGGGTCTATTGACTTTTGTTTACAATAGTCAAGAAGCAGCTCCTTACCCTTAGTTATATTCTCCTCCTTAAACTCATTTCTGAACCACTGGTTGATCTTATTTCTGGCCTGAGTGCTTTTAACCATATTAAGCCAGTCCCTGGAGGGTCCGTTTGAGTTCTGGGAGGTTATTATCTCTATCCTGTCTCCGTTATTTATCTTATAGTCAAAGGTAACCAGCCTTCCGTTTACCCTGGCTCCTATCATCCTGTTTCCCACAGCAGAGTGCACACTGTAGGCAAAATCAATAGGATTTGAACCTGCCGGAAGAGTTTTAACGTCTCCCGTGGGTGTGAAACAGTAAACACTGTCGGAAAAGATATTCATATCATTCTTAACAGTATTTAAGAATTCCTTGTTATCTGAAAGATCCTGCTGCCATTCCAGTATCTGTCTCAGCCAGCTGAGCTTCTCAGCCTCCTGTTCCTCCACCTTTTTACCATTTGAGGCTTCCTTATACTTCCAGTGGGCGGCAATACCATATTCAGCCGTTCTGTGCATCTCATAGGTACGTATCTGTATTTCAAAGGGCTGGGCATTTTTCCCGATAAGGGTGGTATGGAGAGACTGATACATATTGGCCTTTGGCATGGCTATATAATCCTTAAACCTTCCCGGTATTGGCTTATATATCTCATGTATTACCCCAAGAACCGCATAACAGTCCTTTACCGTATCAACTATTACTCTTATGGCAAAAAGATCATATATCTCATCAAGCCTCTTGTTCTGATTAAGCATTTTTTTGTATATGCTGAAAAAATGCTTAACCCGGCCGTCTATTGAATATTTTATCCCGGCATTATCAAGATGACTGCTTACCTCATCCACGATGGACTGAACATATTTTTCTCTTTCCGACTTCTTGGTGGCTATCTTATCCACCAGATCATAATATACGTCCGGTTCAAGATACTTAAGGGAAAGATCATCAAGCTCAACCTTTACCTTGGATATACCAAGTCTCTGAGCCAGTGGAGCATATATATCCAGAGTCTCTCTTGCTATCTCCTGCTGCTTGTTAGGGGGCATATGCTGAAGAGTTCTCATATTATGAAGTCTGTCTGCCAGCTTTACCATGATAACTCTTATATCCTTAGCCATAGCCAAAAACATCTTCCTGAGATTATCTGCCTGAAACTCCAGCTTGTCCTCATTGTACTGAAGCTTTTCCAGCTTAGTGACCCCATCTACGATAAGAGCCACATCAGAACCAAACTCCTTATCCAGCTCCTCAACCGTCATTATGGTATCTTCCACAACATCATGAAGAAGACCTGAAACAATAGATTCCTTGTCAAGCTGCATATCCGCAAGTATTATTGCAACACAAAGGGGGTGGATAATGTAATGCTCACCGGATCTTCTGTATTGATCCTTATGAGCTTCATTTGCCACCCTGTAGGCCTTATCGATCATACTTATATCATCAGAGGGGTGATATCTGCGCACCCTTTCTATCAGATCCTCATAAAGCTCCTCGGGACTGATATTTTCTTCCATCTCCTCGATATGACCATTATCTATGACCAGCTCTGTCTGATGTTTTTCATTTTCTTTCAGTTCTTCTTCAACCATAGATCTCCATAAAACAGCTGCTTTTTTATTTTTCTTTCTCTATCTCTATCCAGACCCTTACTCCATTTTAACTAATCATTATAGCCATTGGGATTTGCAGACTGCCATCTCCAGGAATCCTCACACATCCTGTTTATATCATAAACAGCCTTCCAGCCAAGCTCCCTTTCTGCCTTTGAAGGATCCGCATAGCAGGTAGCTATGTCTCCCGGTCTTCTGGCTTTTATCTCATAGGGAATCTTTCTTCCTATTACCTTTTCAAAAGCTGCCACCAGCTCTAAAACGCTGACTCCCTTGCCGGTTCCCAGGTTGTATACCTCCACCTGCTTGGCTCCGTTCTTCTTCATCTCTTCTATCTTTTCAAGAGCCTTCACATGCCCCTTTGCCAGATCCACCACATGGATATAATCCCTTACTCCCGTTCCATCCGGCGTATCATAATCATTGCCGAAAACTCCAAGGCACTTTAACCTTCCTATGGCCACCTGGGCAACATAGGGCATAAGGTTGTTTGGAATTCCCTTTGGATCCTCTCCTATCCTTCCTG
The DNA here is from genome assembly GCA_024680675.1 of Lachnospiraceae bacterium. Lineage (GTDB taxonomy): Bacteria > Bacillota > Clostridia > Lachnospirales > Lachnospiraceae > UBA2868. Next base: position 8,448 of record JAILBX010000078.1, read on the forward strand.
ACTCATGAGCCCCTATGGGGTTAAAATATCTTAAAAGAATAACATTGAAATCATGGTCTGCCACATAGAAATCCTTCAATATTTCTTCTATCATAAACTTGGTTCTGCCATAGGGATTTGTAACTCCCCCGACCTTGCATTCCTCGGTAATGGGAATAAGCTCCGGATCCCCGTAAACAGTAGCCGAGGAAGAAAATACTATACTCTTACATCCATGCTTCCTCAAAGAATCACACAGTATAAGAGTCCCCGTCACATTATTGTGATAGTATTCAAGAGGCATTTTAACTGACTCACCTACTGCCTTAAGCCCGGCAAAATGAATACAGCAGTCGATTTTTTCCTTGTCCAGCACCTCATCCAGACCTCCTCGGTCTAAAATATCCTTTTTGTAGAACTTTATCTTCTTTCCTGTTATCTCCTCAACTCTTTTCAGGGATTCCTCTGAAGAGTTGGAAAGGTTGTCCACTACAACAACCTCATAACCGGCATTGAGCAGCTCTAAACAAGTGTGACTTCCAATATATCCGGCTCCGCCGGTAACCAATACTGCCATATTTATCCTCCTGTATTTATCTGATAAGACTACAAATAATATCTTATTTTATACTAAATTACAATTTTTATCAATCTTATGTGACTTCTTTTATTCCTTAGGGGGCTAAAAGCCAAAGGTCTTCCCTATTCCTTCAGCATGAGGCCGAAACAGCTGTAATACCAGCAGCTTTCTTTACCGTTTTTTTCCCTTATCACAAGCTCATTGTCCTTGTTTAATTCTATGGATACTATTTTTGCTCCGATCCCCGAAGAAACCCATTTTTGACTTATTACTCTTTTTCCATCCTTATTACCGGTATGCTCCGCAAGATATCTTTCATTTATTCTCTTATCGTTATCAAAGCCAAACTCATAGATACCGATATGCTGGGAGTATACATTTTCATCTTCCTTTACCCAAAAGGGCTTATAAGGACCGTAGCTGCTCCTTCTGAAAAAAAGCAGGATAAGCTCATCCTTAAGATCATGATCTATATCCCCTACAAGATAGTCCTCTATCTTTAAGTCTTTATCAAAAAGGTACTCTTCTTCAGAGTCCCCACCCTCTCTGCCATTTTTTATAACAGTCAGGCCCTTGTTTTTCAGTATGATCCGATAGCTTTCCCCTCCTATGTCATATACAGCTTCCTTTTCCTTAAAGACTGCCCACACAGGAAGAAAATAGCCCTTTTGATATAAGATAAAAAGCGGCAAAAATATGGCTGCCATTACTATCGGCAGCCATATTAAAATCCTTTTCTTTTTTATAAACACTCGCATCAATATCCGTCTTTTCTCTTAATATCTGCTTTTTACAACCAGACTGTTTGTCCAATCCGGCATGTCAACTTCGCTCTCATGCCACTGAGTATAATCCTCGAATTCTATTCCCAGCATCTCACGCCATTTCTTATCGGTAAGCCTGTCATTTATAGGCCATGGGAACTGATAGAAGGAGTAAACCGAACCAACAGCGATCTTTATCTTATCATCCACCTTTACTATAACACGGATATCTCTTGGATTACCTGTTCCGATCTCTAAAACACTGCCGTTAGGATCTGTTGCCACATCGACTACAACTGCAGCCGGAAATTCTTCAGAGCTTAAATACTCGCTATCAGATTCCTCCTTATATACAGCCTGCCAGAAATGCTCAATCTGACCGCCATAGCTTCTTATAAGATCGTATTCCTCATCAGTAAGCAGCTCATCCCTTAATTCCTTTTTGGATATTTCAGTAAGCTTTCTTGAAAGCTCTGCCAAAAGATCCAGATCCTTCTCATTTTCCTCTGTCAGCATTTCAAATTCCGACAATCCCTGCCTTGTTGCATTTACCAGAGCATTTAATCTTGCATATACCTCAACCTCCGGCTCCACATAACCTCTGTCGTCATATTCTTCAATATCACCGCCACCCATTTCAGCCATCAGCTGTTTTGAGTATAAAACCGTGTCATGCTTTAATTCCGCATAGCTGCCTAAGAAGGTCAAAAGCTTTTTCTTTTCCCACTCCTCTGACTGCATAAAGAGGGGATAACCCTCTCCCTTTTTCTCAACTAAGGGTGCCAGAGTATGGATCCACTCGGAATAAAGAGAGTTAGCCCAAAAGCTCTCGTCACATTCCTTGACCTTATTCCTTACCTTTTCCATGTTTTCGGAATAGCCCTTATATTCAAACTCACCCTGATCCTCCAAAATGGAAAGAGCCTTTTGGGAACCAAAGGCAGCAGGTATATCAAGAGCATCCGGAAGAAGCCTCTTGTCTCCCTTTTCATTTTCCAAAACAGCATCATATACAAGGTTTGCAAATATAGACTCATCTATGGAGAATCGCTGACCCATAAACCTGTATCCCAAACTTTTTGAATCCTTTACCTCTTCACTGTCATTATCATGAAATACTATGGAATTTATTTCAGGTCTTTTCAGCTTTCCGGTAAGCTCATGGAAGTCAGCAAAGGCCTTTTCATTTTCTAAAAGCTTTTCGGCGTCAGGGTTTTCTCCATATACCTCCTCTATAAGGGGCATGTATTCATAGTAACCGCTGTCATCTGATGCTCCGCTGAAAAAAGTAGAAACCAGATAGATCTTCTCCCAATCCTCCTTAAGGGTCTTATTTAAGGCCATGGTCATAAGGAGGGCGGATCTGTCATATATATCATCTCCATCCGGAGTCTCTCTTGTGAAATTTCTCCTTCCATACCACATCATGGCTTTAAAATACTTTTTAAGATTTTCATCCGTATCATAGTATCCCCTTGGTATATACTGGGAATAATCCTCTTCAAGCTTCAAGAGAGGAGATTCCTCTATACCCTCTGCGGCTTCTATGAGCTGAAGCTCCTTAGCTCCTGTCTCCTTTATTACATCATCCAGTTCATCATTACCCTTTAGGAGGCAGGAAGCAACATTAAAGAAGCAAAGATTTACCTTGCTGGCCTCTTCCCACTCGCTCCCCTTTAAGAGCTCATATTGTGCTCTGCTTTCTTCAAGCATTGCATCTGTCAGCTTTGAAAGACTGTCAAAAAGATATTTTCTTTCTATATTCTTTAAAAGATAAGCAAAGTAAAGATGATAGGTATGCATCATTGAATCCACTGTGACAAAATTGGGTACCTCTAAATACCTGTTGGATTCATAGGTCTCAAAGAACTCCTTAGAACCATATTCATCCAGATAAAAATAATCCTTTTCAAGCTTGCTCTTCTGCTCATCAGTAAGACTGAACTGATTCAGGTTATAAACATTTGCAAGACCCTTTTCCAGTTCAAAGGCCTCAACCTTTGCCTCCTCCTTATCGGAGCTTAAGGTAATATACTTTGATATAAGGGAAACCCTTCCACTGTCACCGGACAAAAGTGAAGAAAGCTTCTCTACCTCCTTTGTCTCAAGCTCCGGGGATTCCTTACTTTCCTCCTGACTCTGGCTGTCCTTTTCCTTTGCGCTTTCAGCATTTTCCTCTACTGCCTTGGTGTTTTCACTTACTCCCTCTGCCTTGCTGCCACAGGCTGTAGTGGGTAATACCATAGACAGGGCAAGTAATAAAGCTATTCCTTTTCTAAATTTCATCTCTCATCCTTTCTTTAACCTAAACAGGTTAAACTCCTACTGTGTAAATTTAATAATTCTCTTCCTTCACTTCAAAATAGGCCTTGGGATGGGCACAGACAGGACATACCTCCGGTGCCTTTGTACCTACAACTATGTGACCGCAGTTTCTGCATTCCCAAACCTTAACCTCGCTTTTCTCAAAAACAGTTTTGGTCTCGACATTTGCAAGCAGCTTTCTGTATCTTTCTTCATGGGCTTTTTCTATTGCCGCTACCCCTCTGAATTTTTCAGCCAGCTCCTTAAAGCCTTCTTCCTCGGCTACCCTGGCAAATTCATCATACATGTCGGTCCATTCATAGTTTTCACCTTCTGCTGCAGCTTCGAGATTAGCCTTCGTGTCTCCAATGCCTCCAAGCTCCTTAAACCACATTTTAGCATGCTCTTTTTCGTTATCCGCAGTTTTCAGGAAAAGGGCTGATATTTGCTCATATCCCTCCTTCTTGGCAACAGAAGCAAAATACGTATACTTATTTCTTGCCTGACTTTCACCGGCAAAGGCCGTCTGAAGATTTTTTTCTGTTTTTGTTCCCTCGTACTTATTTCCCATAATCCTATCCTCCTTATTCGTAACTTCACAATAGCGATACCCGAATGTCAGGTAAAAGCCTCGTTTCACAACTTATATTCTACACGAGGGTGCTTTTATGTCAAGAAATCTGTTAATAAAATTCTTTTGATAAAAAAAATACCCCGAATAAGAATTCGGGGTATCCGTCTTACTAAAATATTTATTTAACTTTAAACTATGGGATCAATAACCAAACTCCTGTGCCCAATAAAGGGTTCCGTCATCTGCCTCATATATGGAGATAGCAACCTTTGTGAAAGTAGCATAAAGTATATTCTCCCTATGAGTAGGACTGTCCATCCAGCCCTCTAAAACCTCATCAGCATTATTATAACCGTAAGCAAGGTTCTCTCCACCCATTATCTTACTGTTGATAGTATACCACTGACTTCCATTAGGACGGGTATGTGAAAACTTTTCCGAGATCTCTCTTGCCCTTACCACTGAAGTTGTCTCAAGATCTGAATCCCAGGACAAAGTACCAAGACCGGCGGCTTCTCTCTGCTCATTAACCAGATTATAAGCCTTTAGCGCCTCACTCCTGAGAGATGAATTATCTCCGGAGGTATCTGCTAAAGCAATGGCCTCATCATCCAGGGAAACAAACTCTTCACCCTCAATATCCGCAAGATTTCTCATTGCACCACTGTCAAGAAGTGAACCTGCCTGACCCTTATTTCCCAGAAAAACAGAACTTAACAGAAGCGGTACAGCAACAACTCCTGCTATAATACCTACAATAGTCCTTTTCTTCATCTTATATCCTCCTGAATTCTTTCGAATTGATCTTCCTAAATAGACATAAACCTTCTACTTATCATTATTATCCCACTAAATATCACAAATTGCAAGCGCTTAATTAAAAATATCACATTTTTTTTATATGTGACATCTTCTCATGACGCTGACACCAAAAGAATTTGGACCTGTATGGCAGCAGATACTGCAGGACAGGTGATTGTAAAAGATCTCATATTGAGGAAACTGTTCCTTCACTGTGGCATACCAGTCCTCGGCATCCTTATTCTCCACAAAGCTTCCGGCAGTAGCAAGAATGAGCTCTTCCTTCCCGGCCTCCGGAAACCTTGTTTCTATTTCATAGCGAAGATATTCCATCAGTTTTACTCCGCATTTTTTCTTGCCCCTGACAGCCGTAACCGGTTCAAATTTATCACCATCTGTTTTCAGGATAGGCTTAACATTTAATATATTGCTTACCAGGCTTGCTGCAGTCTGTTTGGCTCTTCCACCCTTCATGAAATATTCAAGAGTATCCACCCCCAGATAAACCACGGCATCCTTCTTTGTCCTTACCAGTATTTCTTCTATTTCACTGCCGCTTTTACCCTCATCTGCAAGCCTTTTTGCATCCAGAACGGAAATCCTCTGTGTAACAGATATCCTTTGATTATCAACAAGAAACACCCTGCCCTTATAACTATCCTCATCAAGGTAGCTTTTGGCACTGCTTAAGGAACTGCTTAGAGTACTTGACATAGGTATATATACGATCTCGTCATAACCCTGATCCAAAATCCTATCCCAGGTATCCAGAACATCTCCTAAAGAGGGCATGGAAGTTGTCACATCTTTTTTCTCAACAAGGGCCTGCATAAACTCATCCCTTGTCAGATTTTCATCCTCAAAGTACTCCCTTCCGTCTATAATAACCGGCATAGGTATGCTAAAGATTCCCAGACTCTCTGCTTCCTTAGAAGATATGCCACTGTTGGTATCTGTCAATATGGCGGTTTTCATTATAATTACTCCTCAAAAATCACTTGCCTGTGAGCACCTTGGTAATCTCCTCATAGTTTGAGCCTGTTTGGATAGTAAAGCTACCCGTAGATATCTTTGAATCAAGCTTTCTTCCCATGAGATATCTGTCATAATCTTTCGCATCCTTTATCAATCCGGCATTCTTAAGCTTTTTACATACATCATAGGATCCGTCTCCGCTTGAAACCACTATCTTAACAGAGCCTTTGTTATCTGCACTTTCTGAGGTATTCTGTGAAACAGCCTCAGAACTGCTTTCTGCCAGAGACTGACTGCTGTCTGTTTTTGAGCTTTCTTCACCCTTAAGTATGGCTGTCTGTTCCTTTATCTCCTGCGTTTTTTCCTTTGTAGACTCGTTATCCGCCTTTATCTTTTCCGTCTCATCCTTTATCTGCTCAGCTTCATTCTTTATCTTCTCTGTTTCAGATTTGGCGCTTTGAATCTTCTCGTCACCCTCTGTGGCAGATCCTGAAACGGATACAGTAGCGCTGCTTTCACTTTCTCCGCCATCATCTGCAACCTTTCCGGCTACACTTAACTCAACATTTGAATTATCGGACTTGGCAGCTGTCCCACTATTCTCTGAAGGGTCAGACTCTTCTTTCTCTGAACTCCCGGATATTGACTCGTCTTGATTTTCCTTATCCTTGCTTTCCTGATCCTCCTTTTTGGAAGCCTCTTCAGTGATCATTTCACTTTCCTTATCCACAGCCGGACTTGGCTCAGCTGTAACCGCTTCCTCTGTATCAATATTTTTTTGACTGTCTTCAGCCTTCTCTTCTTCCTTTACCAAAAGCTTACTTTCCTCCACCATTCCAAGCTCAGTGGCTCTTAAAATGACCTCTTCATCTGTCATTGCCGATGTTTTACTTCTGGTATTGATGGAAAAGCCCATAAGGAGAGCAGTAACTGTTATTCCGATACCAAGTCCCCTCAGGTAATATCTAAGATTCATAACCTTTACCTCTTAAAAAGATCTATCACAAGCCTTACTTCACCCACACCCAGGTTAAGCATCTTTGCTATATCCACAGTGTCCATTCCTTCTTCATATAACTCTATGATCTTCTGATTATTATTGCCGCCTATTCCGGGGAAAGAGCCTGATATCTGACTCCCGGTATC
>JAILBX010000079.1 GCA_024680675.1 Lachnospiraceae bacterium
ATGATGCTATGTGATTTAGATCTGTCAGTTTCAGATTATGTTCCTGAGAAGATTTCTTATGAGGATGCGGTAAATAAGGGAAGAGAAGGAATTGCCGTATGGGGAGATGAGTATTTGGAAGTTTTCGATGAGATAATCACAAGTCCTCATATTGATGTATATCCTGCAGAAAAAAAACAGGGCGGAGCTTATGAATATCTCCTGGGAAATGAGACAACTCCCTTTGTTAATTATAACTATGATGGTTTGGAATCTTATATATCAACCATCGTGCATGAAATGGGACATGGGGTTTATTCAGAATTATCCGCAGAGAACCAGAATATATATAATTGCACTCCAGATATTTTCACTCAGGAGGTAGCATCCACTGCAAATGAGATCATGTTCCATAAGTATATGATTGAAAATGCTGACTCAGAGGAAGAGAAGCTCTATTGGCTGGATAAAGAGATAAACTTGTTCTTAAATACGATAATGATACAAAGTCTTTTTTCCGAATTTGAGGATTACTGTTATAAAACAATAGAAGAGGGTGGTGCACTATCTGCGGATGCATTGTCAGAAAAAATGCTAGAGCTATGTAAATTATATTATGGTGATGCTTTTACCATATCTGACGATACCGGTATAAATTGGGCAAGGATCCCCCATTTTTATAATAATTATTATGTATATCAATATGCTACGTCCAATACATATTCAGCCTCCATATGTGAAATGGTTGAAGAAAATGGTCAGGAGGCAAGTGACGATTATCTTGAATTTTTGAAGGCAGGTAAAACTGCAGATCCTGTATCATTGCTTTCTATTGCAGGAGTAGACCCTCTGAATGATGATACCTATGAAGCTGCCGCTGACCTTATAGGAGATCTTATTGATGAATTTATAGAGACAAGCTGTGCAGATGAAACAGATAAGAAGCTTGAAGCAGAGTCAGGGGAGAATGACAGGGATACTATGTTCCAGGTATCTTTACTGCAGGGACTTACTCTGGGAGATTATGAAGGAAGTGTATCTGTGGCTGACCTTAAGGAAAAAGGCGATATAGGAATCGGTACCTTCGATGGTCTGAACGGAGAAATGATAGTACTGGATGGGACAGTATATCGTGCTGATGGAGAAGGTAAGGTAGAGGAAGTGGAAGATGAAGAACTTATTCCTTTTTCCAATGTAACCTTCTTTGATGAAGACGAGAAAGAGACACTAGAGGGAATAGACAGTATTGCCTTACTTCAAAAGGAGTTGGATAAAAAGGTGGAGGAGCTGGGTAAGAACCGCTTTTACGTTGTTCGTATAGACGGAACATTTCCGGAGATGAATGTAAGGAGCGAATATGCTCAGGAAAAACCTTATAAACCACTGGCAAAGGTTCTTGAGACTGATCAGACATTTTTTGACTATGAAGACATTGAGGGGACAGTAGTGGCTATTTACTGTCCGGCATATATGTCAAATATGAATGCAAGCGGCTGGCATATGCATTTTATCTCTAAAGACAGGTCAAAGGGAGGACATGTGCTTGGCCTTAAATTAAAGGATGCAGAAGCATTATATGATGTTACGGATAAATTCGAATTAGAGTTACCAAACAGTGAGATGTTTTCAGATTTTGACCTTACCATAGATCAGTCAGAAGACATAGAGAAGGTAGAAAAAAAGACAGAGTAAGCTTTAATAAGGGAAACGCTGTTTTAATCAGTTTTTCATTTAGGTCTTCACTTCTTTATTTTAATCAAAAAAAATGTCCTCCTTCGTGCAAGCACAGGAGAACATTTTTTTGATAAAACAAAGAGCTGCGCTCTTTGCACGGCTCATTACAAATGCGGAAGATGGGGTGAGACGGAAAAAGGAAAAAGTCCGGTGGACTTTTTTCCCGTCGAACGGACCGACGAGGCATTTATGCCGAGGAGACCTTGGACCATGGGTCCAAGGAGCCCTCGGCATATTAAAAAATAGACCCGGTGTAAGTACACCGGGTCTATTTTTTAACTCTGCGGAAGATGGGACTTGAACCCACACGTTTGCAATAAACACAAGATCCTTAGTCTTGCTCGTCTGCCAGTTCCGACACTTCCGCGTGTCACATTCGCGACTATGCTATAATATCACTTTTATAACAAAAAATCAAGAAGAAAAATCAGAAATTTGTACTTATGTTAATTTTTTTTAAAAGGCCCACCGGATCTAATCAGTCAGGCTCAATATGGTCTCTATAAGCAAGCGGGTGTCAAAGGGTTTTCCTATATGGGCATTCATTCCCGCCTCTTTTGCCTTCTTTTTGTCCTCAGGAAAGGAGTTGGCAGTCAGAGCAATTATAGGTATGCCTGAAAGCTTGGGATCGGAAAGAGTTCGTATTGTCCTGGCAGCCTCATAGCCATCCATAATGGGCATTTGTATATCCATAAGCACGGCATCATAGTAGCCCTGACCTGACTTTTCTATCATTTCAACCCCTTCTTTTCCGTTTACTGCATATTCAACCAAAAAATCAAAGTCCTCTAAAACTGCAATGGCTATTTCTCTGTTGATCTCATTGTCTTCAACCAAGAGTACCCTTTTTTGAGAGGGAGAGGAGGCCTTATCCGAAGCCTTTTCATCTTTACCATCCAAGGAGTCGGGGGATGAAGGATTGGAGGAAGGCTCTTGCAGGGATCCTTCTAAGGAAGCTTCTACTGATTCATTAGGCTCATGCTTTTTCGTGACATTTTTAATTTGAGAGCTGTCCATTGACACATCAGAAGTATTTAGTTCCTGGCCTTGGACTCCGTTTTTGGAAATATTGCTGACCGTTTCATCTGTTGGCAGTTCAAAGGTCAGTTTTATTATAAACTCAGTTCCCTTTTCCTTTTCCGTGATAACAGTAACCTGTCCCCCCATAAGGTCTATAAAGCTTTTGGTGATCGACATACCAAGGCCTGTACCCTGAAGGCCGGTTTCAGTTGAGGTACGTTCTCTTTCAAAGGGATCGAATATTTTTTTGGAGAACTCATCAGTCATACCTATGCCGTTATCCTTGCAGCGAAGCTCATAATGCCTTTTCTTATCTGAAGGATCAAATTCCTCTGTTTCTGAAAGGATAAGTTCGACACTGCCTCCCTTTGGGGTAAACTTATAAGCGTTGTTTAGCAGGTTTAAAATTATTTTCATAAGTTTATTTTTATCGCACAGGACAAAAAGGTCTTTTACACTTGTGTAATCTGACTTGAAATCTATGTTTTTTTCAGTCATTTGGGGCTCATAAAGATTGCAGATATCGTTTATGACTCTTGACAGGTCTGTTTTTTCATTTTCCAATTCTATGCTTCCGCTTTCGATCCTGCTCATCTCGAGAACATTGTTTATAAGCTCTAAGAGATTTCTTGCAGCAGATTCGATATTTCTTAAATAGTTTCTAAGCTCATCAGGAGGACAGGCATTTCTAAGTGCCAGACTTGTGTAGCCTATAACTGCATTCATTGGAGTTCTTAGATCGTGAGTCATATTGGTAAGGAAAGCAGTTTTTGCCCTGCTGCTAAGTTCAGCCTGCTCCTTTTCAGCTTCTAACTGCTTCATATAGGATGCCCTCAGGCGAGAGGTTCGTCTTGTTAAAAATACAATCGTTATCATAACACAGAAAAGTATTACTGCAACAACAAGGGCAAGGAATATGGAAGGGTAGTGTTCCATAAGATCCATTGGTGTCATTGAGAAATAACGATTGGTTATCCATTTGCTGTCTAAATGCTTTATATAGCCTTCGGAATAAAGCTCATGCAATACCTTATTTATATCATCCCGTAATTCCTTCTTTTCCGGGGAAAGGGCCATGGCGCCATAAACATGTTTTACGGCATAACCCACCTTTATATTCTTCAGGTTCATTCTCTCAAGAAAAACACTTCCGACCTGGATAGGACATACTATGTAGTCATATTCCCCCCTTGCCAAAGATTTAAACATACTGTCATAGGAGTCAACATAGGTCACAAACTTATTAAGTCCCAGTTCGTTCAGATTATGCATAGAGGCAACTCTTTTGCCGTAGAGATCCATAACAGATGATGCTTTATCTCGACCGTATACTACATATTGTTTTTCGATGGTGGGAATAGTAGATATGATATCCTCATCAAGAGATGCGGTATCGGTTTCCATATTAAGAATGATATCCGCCCGGCCGGAGTATATTTTTTCACAAGCTTCGTTCCAATCCAGCAATTCCAGCTTTAAATTCTTATTAAGTCTGTTGGCAACCTCATTTATGAGTTCTACATCATATCCCAGAAGCTGTCCTTTTTCACCTATATAAGAGAAGGGCTCGTAATCCTTGTCGGTTACTACATATAGCGTTTCGTCAAAAGTGTTTAAAGCGGTATTTTCAACCACAGGATCCTTAAAAAAAACAGAAGGAACCCTAAATATCAAAAAAAGAGCAAATAGAATAACGATCAATATTAAAATAACAATAGTTACATAAATGGGTTTCCTGGTGTTTTGAGATGATCCTGACATTTTGTCTCCTTATTTTGTTAATGAGTTGGAGAAGATTAGGGATCGTATCCAAGCTTGTCGGGTTGGAAATGATCAAGAATCGTATCCAAGGTTACAGGGACAGAAGCTATAAACTCTTACCTATACGTATACTTTTGGGAAAAATCCGATATTTTTCTGTCACATTTTTTTAGTAACGATAATAATAGCATATTTCCATAAAAAGACAAATATTTTTGTAAATTTGTGGTATACTGTATTAGCGGGGAGGGTTCCCCGTAAAAAAGCAAAGAAGAGAGTTTATAGGTCATGGATGATAAAAGTAAACGCAGGGATCGTTATTCTGATGGTTTTGCATTAACAAAGTACACGATGCCGGTGGTTTGGCAGATGGCTGATGTTATTCCGGGAGGATTTTTTATCTATCGTGAGGATGAGAAAAGAGAGCTGATCTATGCAAGCCAAAGAGTACTTGAAATCTATGGGTGTAAAACCCTGGATGAATTCAAGGAGCTTACCGGTTACACCTTTGAAGGGATGGTGTATCATGAAGATTTTCCGGAGATCCAGACATCAATAGATGCGCAGATAGATTCCGAAGATGGCGATAGTATGGACTATGTAGTATACAGGATAGTAAGGAAGGATGGAAAGATCAGGTGGGTGGATGATTACGGCCATTATAGCTATTCGCCTGATTACGGAGATGTATACTATGTCTTTATAAGCGATATAACCGAAAAGAAGCTATTACAGGACGAAGAGAAGAGTATAGGTAAGCTTATAGGGAGAGTTGACAGAATAAATGAGATGGCAGACAGGTTAGAGGAAGCCATAGGTGATAATAAAGCAGCTAAGGAGCAGATAGACGCGCTTCGTAATGAGCTGTCAGAGTTAAGGGAAAGAATTCCCAGGCCGTCAAAAAGCAAATGAGACTGATATATAAAAGGTATTAAGAATATATAAATCAAAAAGATAACCCACCACCTTCAGGTGGTGGGAGAAGCTTTTCGCAGGTGCCGGGTTCAAGCCCGGTACCTGCGGGATTGCGAAGCAATCTGATTTATAACGAGCAAATTGCGAAGAAATTTGCGAGG
>JAILBX010000080.1 GCA_024680675.1 Lachnospiraceae bacterium
TCGCAAATTTCTTCGCAATTTGCTCGTTATAAATCAGATTGCTTCGCAATCCCGCAGGTACCGGGCTTGAACCCGGCACCTGCGAAAAGCTTCTCCCACCACCTGAAGGTGGTGGGTTATCTTTTTGATTTATATATAAAGCTTATCTTTCCTGCGTCCTCCTGTCCGGGATAAAAAGCAGTTCTTTTGGTAAAGTACCCTTAAAAGTGATCGCTACCATATCATTATAACATAAATATATAAAGTCAGAAAGTAATATAAAATCCTGATCACACATTGTAGAGGAGTCTTTTGGCATAGGTATTTCTGTAGGCAGTGGGAGTAAGTCCCGTAACCTTTTTAAAGGCTCTTGAAAAGTTATGAACATCGGAAAATCCCACCTCCATAGCTATTTCGGTGACAGTCCTGTCACTGTCTGAAAGCAGAAAGCTTGCTGTTTCCATTTTTTGATCTATTATAAACTGTTTTAAAGACATTCCCTTTATACGACTGAAGAGATGGGAAAGATATTTGGGACTGTAGCCAAAGGAAGTGGCTATATCATCGATCTTTATATTATTTCTTATGTGTCTGTGTATATAATCCACAATATCCGAGTAGATCTGTCTATTATTGAGAAGGTCCTCTTCCTTTGGTATCTCTGTTACAAGCTGTCCGTAAAGCTCCGTTAAAACCACAGTTGCCCTGGCATTTAAGGTGATATCCGGATAGCTGTTTCTTTCAAGATCCTGAAGCTGCCTCATCTGAACAACCAGCTTTTCCAGTCTTGGTACCTTTCCGCTCTGGGGTATCAAATAACATTCCGCCTTTTTATAGGAGTTGTATTCTCCCGGAAATATTCTGGCAGGAAAGACTCCCGGATCAATGGTGAAATGCATCCAATAGAAGGCACAATAGGCTTTTTTCGTTCCAACCCTCATGGATCTGCTGGGAGGAAGGATAAGGTATTCACCGTTTTTAACAGTAAACTCCTCCTCCATGTAACGAAGACAGAGACTGCCTTCAGTCACCACAATAAGCTCATAATCAAATACAAGAGACATTTTCTCATGCTTCCATTCAGAATCAAGTGCCTTAAATTTTCCGCTTCTTAAGTATTTAACAGGCTTATCCTCAGGAAAAACCAGGATCACATTTTCTTTTTTCCTGCTTCTCAAAATATCCTTCCTTTCCCTTCTTTCAAAACAAAAATACAAGAGTCCAGTCAAAAATGACACCTATGGTAGAAAAATTACACCTTTAATGAAAATATTAACACCTTGGAGTAAAATATTCAAAAAAATTTAGCAGATTTTCGGATTTTTTTAATATAGTCTGAAATAACACCAATTCTATCTCTGTGCTATTTATATTTATTTTTATAAATGCTACCATTTTTATAGTGTAAATTGCACAGGCAAGAATATCATTTATTAAAAATTTACCAATAAAAGAAAAATGAGGAAATTGGAATATGGAAAAAACTTGGACATCTTCGGAATTAAAAAACGCAAAAGTTACTGATAAATACTATGATGAGGCTCTTCATCTCCAAGTAAAGAATATGCTGCTCTTAGATCCTGACAGGCTCCTTGCGGGTTTCAGGGAAAATGCGGGAGTCATCGAGGGCCTTAATGAAAAAGAGCTGAAGAGCTTTATGAAGAATAAGGAGCGTTACGGCGGCGGCTGGGAAAACGGTCTTATAGGAGGGCATACCTTAGGTCACTACATAACTGCCCTTGCTCAGGCTGCAGTAAACCCCGGTCTTTCCCCTGATCTTAAAAAAGAGGTGGAAAGCCGCCTTGAATATATGATAGATGCCCTTAAGGAATGTCAGGATAAAACAGAGGGCAGCAAATATGAGGGTTATGTTTTTGGAGCTACACTCCCCGGCAAAGCCTTCCTGGAAAATCCTGCCCTTCAGTTTGACTATGTGGAGGAAGGAAAGGAAGATCCCTTTACTCTTGCCTGGGTTCCCTGGTATACCATGCACAAGATATTAACAGGCTTTAACACATGCTTTAAGCTTAAGGGAAATATCACTGCTCTTAAGATAGCCAACAGACTGGGACTATGGATAGCAAAGCGTACTTTTAAATGGACAGATGATATTCAGAAAAATGTTCTGTCCATCGAATACGGGGGAATGAATGACTGTCTTTATGAATTATATGTTATAAACAGAGAGCTTAAGGAAAAGGGAAGCGACCTTTACTGTAAGGATTATGAAAGCTTTATGACAGCTGCCCACAGCTTTGATGAGGAGGAGCTTTTTGAAGCTGTTCTCTCGGGAAAAAAGGATGTGCTCAATGATATTCACGCAAATACAACCATACCTAAATTTATCGGTGCTTTAGCAAGATATGAAGCCGACAGCTCCCAAAAGAAATATCTGGATTATGCTGAAAGCTTCTGGGATATGGTAATTACAAGACACAGCTATGTTACAGGCGGAAACAGTGAGGACGAGCATTTTGGCAGGGATAATATTTTAGACAAAGAAAGAACAAACCTTAACAACGAAACCTGTAATACCTATAATATGTTGAAATTTTCAGAGAGGCTCTTCTGTGTAACGGGAAAGAAAAAATATCTTGATTACTATGACAGAACCCTGATAAATGCCATTATGGCATCCCAGAACCATGAAAACGGTTTTACAACCTATTTTCAGCCCATGGGAAGCGGATATCATAAGGTCTTTAACACCCTGGACGGTAACTTCTGGTGCTGTACAGGTACGGGATACGAAAACTTTACCAAGCTTCAGAATGGTATTTACTACAAGAACAGGAATAAACTTATGGTAGCTCTTTACCTCGCTTCAAGCTATGAAGGCGAAGGATACAGGGTCATTCAGGAATGTGATCTTACAAGATCCGATACTGTAAGCATAAAAATTGAATCGGAAAAGGGAGTCCTTCCCGAAGGGCTTTATTTAAGACGTCCTGAATGGTTACAGGGAAAGCCTGAATTTACCCTTGATGATAAGGTCATAGATTTAAAGGAAGAGGATGGCTTTTATCTTGTGGAAAAGGATATGCTTTCAAGGGGGGCTCTTCTTACTCTTAAATGGCCCATGGGAATATCCTGTGATAATCTGGCAGACGGTAAAAATACCTATGCATTTTCCTACGGTCCCTTTGTATTATCAGCAAGACTTGGAAGAGAGGCTATGGTAATAGCTCCCCATGGAATAGCGGTAAATGTTTCCGGAAAAAGGTGCATTGACTCAGATGAGCTTACCATTACTTCAGAAAAAAGTGTTGAAGACTTTATAAAAAATATTGATAAATACCTTATAAAGCGAAAGGGTGAAATGGAGTTTGATCTAAAGGGAGTATCAAGGTCACTTGTTTTCACCACTCACTACAATCAGTATAAAGAGAGCTACGGCATTTACTGGAAGCTTAAGGTAAATTAATAAGATACTTAAAGGAGAGTTTATAAATATGAATTACTTTTCAGAAGAAAATGGAGCTTTAGTATTCAGAGAAAATGGTGAAACCCTGAGAATAGAGCCCTGGGGCAGGGATTCCTTCAGGGTGAGGTCAGAGAGATAACGGGAGCAGATAAAAAGCCGGGTCTTGTTTGTAAGACCCGGTTTTGTATCATACTTTTCTTTACTTTGCCACTGCTGCTGCCTTCCTGTCATCTGCGGCATATATGGCCTTTAAGATTACAGGTGTCAGGATCGAGCTTATGATTATCAAAAGAATAACCGCAGTAAAGTATCTTCCGTCTATGATGTTTGCCTTAAGACCTCTCTGGGCTACGATAAGGGCAACCTCACCTCTTGTCATCATACCTACGCCGATCTTTAAGGCATCTGAGTTATTGTATTTAAGAAGCCTGGCTACGAGTCCGCAGCCCAAAACCTTTCCCATAAGTCCTACAAAAACGAAGGCTAAGGAGAAGGTGAGGATCGTCACATCTACTGTCTTTAAATCTGTCTGTAATCCTACGCTGGCAAAAAAGATAGGCCCAAATATCATATATGAATTAATATCCATTTTTCTGTCGATATACTCTGAGTCATCAAGGGAGCTGAGGATAATTCCTGCCACATAGGCTCCGGTGATATCTGCCACCCCAAAATACTTGTCAGCTATGTAGGACAGCGCAAAGGCTAAGGTCATTCCTATGATGGGTATCCTTCTTGTGTGGGGCCACCTTCTGTCTATCAACTTCATTATCTTGAAGATTATTATCCCGACTATGATGGCAAGAATAAAGAATGCCACAGTCTTTATACATACGGCACCAAGATTGGCCTCAGGATCCTTTAGTCCTAAAACTGCAGTAAGTACCACTATTCCGATAACATCATCGATTATAGCCGCACTCATTATTGTTGTTCCCACTTCTGTGGATATCTTTCCAAGCTCCTTGAGAACCTGAACGGTTATACTGACTGAGGTTGCCGTGAGTATTGTTCCCACAAATACAGCCTCAATAAATTTTGTGCTTCCTATGGCTGCAAAGCCGTAGAAGAACATATAAAGGATGGTTCCCAATATCAGGGGAATAAAGACACCGGCCAAAGCCAGGATGGTTGCCTTTATGCCTGATTTTTTAAGCTTGTCTATATCGGTTTCAAGACCCGCACTGAACATAAGCAGAATAACGCCTATTTCAGCCATACCCGCCAGAAAATCATTTGTAGTTACAACATTCAGCACAGATGGACCTATGATAAGTCCGGCTATGATCTCTCCCGCAACCTGGGGCGCCTTTACTTTTCTTGCCAGCAGGCCAAAAAGCTTGGCACTGATTATTATTATTGCTACAGTTCTTAAAATTTCCAGCGTGTCCATTTGAATCCTCTTTATCTTTTGATACTTATATTTTGTGAGCTCTAAGCCCATAAGGAGTAGTTTATCACAAATGGCCACCGACTGCAAATTAAAATGTTTACTGTTTTTTTACCTGCTTTATCCTTATGCAGGCCTTCGCAGATCAAAGCATGAGTCTGTATATTGCTTCAACGTCCTTTTGCTCAAGGGAAACGAATCCGCCTATCTTTCCTGACTTATTACCATTTCCGTGGCAGCAGGTATGAGCAAGCTTTTCTATATCCTCTTCCTTTGCTCCAAGCTCCTCAAAGTTCCCAGGCATTCCAATGGATATAAGGAAGCTTCTTAAGGCTTCAATACCCTCTCTTGCGGTTTTTTCGGGATTTGCAAAATCCATCTGGCATCCCCATACTCTCACTGCTATCTGGGCAAATCTCATTATGTCATGGGAGCAGTTATAGGTAAAAACTGCAGGCATTGTTACTGCAAGTCCCGCACCGTGAGCGCAGTCATATAAGGCTGATAACTCATGTTCTATATCGTGGCTGGCCCAATCCTGAGACCTTCCCACACCTACTATATTATTATGAGCCACCATTCCCGCCCACATTATATTTGCCCTGGCCTGATAATTTTTAAGATCCTCCATAACCTTCTTACCTTCAATTTTCATGGTAAGGATAAGACTCTCTATAAGTCTGTCGGTAACCTCCACATCCTTTGAATTGGTAAGGTATCTCTCATATAAATGGGCTATGATATCCGTTATTCCGCAGGCTGTCTGATATGCCGGAAGACTTGCGGTGAGCTCGGGATTTAAAATAGAGAACTTAGGACGTATTCCGTCTCCCGTTGCCCCTCTTTTTATCATTCCATTTTCATTGGTTATAACGGAATCTCCGGATCCTTCGCTTCCGGCAGCGGCGATAGTCAGGATGGTTCCGATTGGCAGAGCCTTTTCTATAAACTTACCCTGATAAAAGTCCCAAAAATCTCCCTCATAAATGCTTCCTGCAGCAATGGCCTTAGCGGAATCAATAACGGAGCCTCCACCTACTGCCAGTACAAAGTCCACCTTTTCCTTCCTGCAAAGGTCAATACCCTCGTAAACAAGACCGCTTCTGGGATTAGGCATTACTCCCCCAAGCTCTATAAAGGCTATGCCTGCCTTATTTAATGAGTCCTTAACTCTGTCTATAAGACCTGAGCGTATTGCAGAACCACCGCCATAGTGGATCAAAACCCTATTTCCGCCAAACTTCTTTACCAGGTCTCCACAGTCCCTTTCCCTGTCCTTACCGAAGGCAAAATAGGTGGGTGAGTAAAAATTAAAATTTTCCATTTCTTTCCTCCTTTTTAACATTGAAACATTAACACGCAACATTAAGATATGCCTTTTATTTTTTCACTATCTTTTGACAGATGACAGATCTTCCATTATAATCTTCTATGAGGGGGCATTAGCGCAGCTGGGAGCGCGCCACACTGGCAGTGTGGAGGTCACGGGTTCAAGTCCCGTATGCTCCAGTTAAATTCCAAACAAGAATAGGCATTAGCTTATGGATCTGAAATATGAATTTCGTTATTTCATCTTCTTGAGATTTTACTACACTTTATAAAAATAAGAAAGACAGTTACCTGCCTTTCTTATTTTTTTTGAGGCTTTTGATAAGCCTGAGTCTTTATTTGTTTTTAAGCAGTTATTATTTGATAACCTGAATAGACTGCCTGTCTTGCTCATCTTCCCCAAATGCCGGAAGAAATAAGCAAAATTCGGATATCCATTGTTGTCATGAAATGCAAGTATCTCAACCGCTGTCTGCAGACGGTTTCGCCCGATATAGCTCATCATGGCACGGATAGTGATATCAAGCTGCTGTTCTTCTTCCATGCTTAAAGGTTCTGTTCCCTTGGCAGCATACGCTGTTACCCGAACTATGGCTCCTGTTTTTGAAATGAGTTCTTTTTTTAGCACAACAATATCGGCAGAACCTTCATCGAAATCACAGAGAATCTCTCCTTCTCCGTCCTTCTCATCCATCATGCTCTTATAAAACTCCGTGACGACTTTAGTAAGGCGGAAAGACCTGGCCAGCCTGCAAAGAGCATCAACCAATGTTTCCCTGGAAAAATGCTCAAAGTCAACCATGGAATCTATAAGCTTTATAAACATTTCTGAAAAGCCGTCTTTATAATTCAGTTTTTTATTTTCTCGATCTGTGCCTGTCATTTATACCCCTTCATAGAAATGCCTACTCAATTCCTCTTACGCCTCTTAACCACCTTCACTATGATTACTATTATTGCAGCAACAACAACCACCGGTATCAGGAAGAAGAGAATCAGGATTGCTATAGATTCACCGGCTGTGTTGTCAGCGTAACTCTCTACAGGCATATTCTCAGTTTTTACAGATTCTTCTGCGCGCTCCGGCTCTGTTACTCCCTCCGGTTCATCCATCGGGGTATATTCAATAGGACCATATATCGGCTCAGTTCCAACAATTTCAGGCTCTTCAACCCAGGTGTATTCATAGGCATTTGTCATACGGCTTCCTTCAAAAGAAGGATCCCACACTTCCACAACTATATATCTCACTTGACCATCAGTCTGCCCCGCATCAAATTCATTGCAAATATTATATGATTGTATTCTCTTTTTGCTTGCATTATAGTCCTCATTAATTGGATATCCATTAAACTGAGTATCTTCTCTTTCAAAAAAAGAGACATTATCAAGTGTATATGATTTACCATCCTCGGAAATTTCCATATCTGTAATGGCATATGTGATCCGGATGTCTTCGATAAGATCTTCTCCATCCGGCTCGCGGTAAGCATACATATCTTCCCATAACAGGTCCTCAGTATTAAAACCCACATCCTTTTTTAGCGGATAATACTTATCATCGAATGGATTAGTATCAACTCTATAGGAAACCACTGCATTTCCAGAGGAATCATTGTATGCGAACACAAAGTCTTCAGCCTCTTCAGATCTGGAAACTATTAGTGTCAATTCTCCATTTGAGAATTCCTTTGTTTCAGGATCAAAATACAAGATGTTTGTTCTAGCCCAATGTCCCGGAACTTCGTATTCCTCTCCATCCGTTACACCCATACCGCCATATGTTCCATCAGGCTGCTCTCCAAGCATATCAGAAAAATCCTCTGCCCTGACATTAATTTTCATCAATCCAAAAATAGCGAAAAAAATAAAAGTCATGGCCACTTCAAAAGTCCTGACAAGTCTTTTTCTACTAATTAACTGGTGATTTTTCAGCATATCTGAGACCCTCCAAAGTTCTTTATTGGATAACAATATCCTTGCGATATTTGGGGAGGTGTTTGGCCACCCTCTCCAAAGTAGTTGCATCCCAGAAAATATCAGGTTCGGAATCTCGAACATCATAAAGAATAGAGCCAATCGCACCTTCACGAGAAACAATATACTGTGGCCATTGATCCGTATCCGTAATGGGATAGCTCTTTCCTCTCTTAAGGCCAAACAGCTTGTAAAGTCCATCAATATCGGTGGTTCCATGAAGGTCTTCCGGTTCAAAATCCTCTTCTTCCTCAAGATAGGCATGCCAGCTGTTTGCTCTCTCGGCTGCAATTTCCAAAGCCTGTTGTATTGTTGCAGCCCCTGTAAACACTTCTCTATGAGTATTTACATAGGACGGCATGGGTGGCACAGGCGGTTCCATCTGTGCAGGACTCTCTGCCCCAACATTTCCCTCACTTACCTTGGCTCCACAATATGGGCAAAACCTATCATCTTTTAATATTTCTTTTCCACAGCTATCGCAAAACATGAAATTCTCCTCTCTAATTATCAGATTTAATGAAATCTATGCCTTGAAAGCTATTGCCGTCATAATAAATAAATGTAATTCTGTTTTCAGTAGTACAGTTTGTACCTGTGGACGCAGAACCATTATTTACAACTCCAATATCAATTGTTGCACTCTCCGACCCGGCCGTGATCCTTAACTCATGCGCTACGTCATATCGAATGGGCATACTCCCCCATGGTGGAAGTTCTCCTGTCATGAAGCTGTATTCCGCCTCATACTCGCCTTCAGGAAGGCCTGTAACCTTAGCTGCTGTCTCATCAAAATTGCAGATTACCGTTTTTCCGTCCCCATTAAACTCCATGGTACCATGATCCGATACAAAAATGCCGTTGTGAGGATCCGGGGCAGGTGTATCAGGTACATAAGGCATGTTATCAGGGTTCTCACCGATATCATCCAAGTCTCCACAAGATGCCAGCACCCCAATGCATAATAAAAGTATTATAAATATGATTATCTTTTTCATATCTTTATTTACTCAAATCTATCTCTTCCTCGAGGGAATTAGTTCCCTTCATGGTCTTTGGATCTACTGTGTACCAGTCCCAGGTTGCAGTATGAGACTCACCGTTGCCATCATCAACTGTTTCGAAAAGATGAATTAAAACTCTTCCATCCTTGTTCTTTTCAATCTCAGCTTCAGGCGCTCCGCTTAGCTTTTTAGCCCTTTGTATTAGAAGCGTTTCCTGATCAGACAATCCGACCACGGATGACGGTGTGACTGTGCTGCCGGGATCCATGGGTATCCCTCTCATAAGCCCTATATGATCCACTTCTCCGGAGTTCCATTGAAGTGTCCCAACAGCATACTCTCTCAAATTATCATGCGTAATATAGAAGTCGGTGAAATCAATCTTCCCAATTCCCGATGTGGTATGAGCAGTGGCTTTGGAAGGATCCCATTTCCCCTTTAAGACCTCTTGACCCTTTTCCTCTACAACTTCTGTATCCGTATACCACGTATTCCAGTTCAGAGTGATATTAAATTTACTGCCATCCGTATCAACAACGGCATTCATATATCTCTCATACTGTCCCGTATAATACCCCGGGTCTCCTTCAAAAATGAAGCATTTCCATCCTCCATTCAAAAGAGCTGCTTCATCCCCTTCAATTCTCCTGCAGAATTCGGGATCGGTTTCGTTAGCCCATTCCCCTTTTGAAATGTCGAAAACTTTATCAATAAGCCAATCAAACTCTGTAGCATAAGCATTTTCAGCAGTAGATAATTCATCTGCTATCTTTTTTTGTTCGTCTTGTGACATCTTCCCTGTCACAGCAGCAATATCCTGATCCTGATTCTCATGAACTGTTTCTGTAACACTGCTCTGATTCTCATGAACTGTTTCTGTAACACTGCCCTGATCGTTTGGTTCTTCTACTTCTTCAGTTTCTGTATGTTCAATGTCAGAATCAGGCGATTTATCAACATAGTTCTCAGGGTAGGTATCCACCATCACATTATTATCGGGATCATTGCCTCCACCAAGGAAAATAATAAGAACAATCAGTGCCACTATTCCTGCGCCAACATAGAGAATAATTTTCTTAATTCCTCCGCTCTTTTGGGACTTGTCTCCGGAAGACACACTATTTGAAGATGCCTTTTTCACGGCCGGCTGATTATTAACCGGCGGAGGTGCCGTCTGCTGCTTAACATAGTCCGGTGCCGGCGGGAGTTTTGGCCCACTCGGAGGAGCAGCATCCTGCTTAGCCCCGCAATTGTCGCAAAATGCACTGCCATCCGGCAGCTGAGTACCACATTCCTTACAAAACATAGAAACACCTCCACCTATACTGGTTAATCTAGACACTTACTTACATAGTCTGCAAAGCCCATAAGATCCATTTTGTAATTATCCCGTAGCACTTTTTTGAATACACACAGCTCAATCTCACCAGCATCTAATTGCTTGGCAAGTGTCTGAAGCTCCATTAAAGTATCATCGATCTCAGTAAGTTTTACTCCCGTTCTCTTAAAGTGTCTTGCATCAATGATGTTATCCACCTGTTTACTGATCTGCCTT
>JAILBX010000092.1 GCA_024680675.1 Lachnospiraceae bacterium
TATACCGTCCACAGGAACATCTGCCTCTATTTTATGCACAGAAAAAGTGAGCTTTTCTCTTTCATATTCAAAAAGCCCTTCCTTTAGCTTGTCGACGATCTCGTACAAGTTTCTCACCACACTACTCTAATCCCTTCTAAATAAATCTCTCGTATAGACTTTATCGGATATATCATCCAATATACTGTCATATCTGTTTGCGATCACTGCATCGCACATTCCCTTAAATTTATCTATATCGTTAACTACTTTGCTGCCAAAGAAGGTTGAACCATCCTCCAGTGTAGGCTCATAGACCACAACTATCGCTCCCTTGGCCTTTATCCTTTTCATAACTCCCTGAATAGAGCTCTGTCTGAAATTATCGGAATTTGACTTCATAGTAAGTCTGTAGACGCCTATAACACAGCTTTTTTCAGCGCTGCTTTCATAGTCGCCCTTATTATAATAATCGTAATAGCCAGCAGCCTTAAGAACCCTGTCCGCTATAAAATCCTTCCTTGTCCTGTTGGATTCCACAATGGCCTGTATAAGATTTTGAGGGACATGATCATAATTGGCCAAAAGCTGCTTTGTATCCTTTGGAAGACAATAACCTCCGTAACCAAAGGATGGATTGTTATACTGCTCCCCAATTCTTGGATCAAGGCATACTCCCTCAATGATCTTCTTCGTATCAAGACCTTTCATCTCGGCATATGTATCCAACTCGTTAAAATATGAGACACGTAAAGCAAGATAAGTATTGGCAAAAAGTTTTACCGCCTCTGCTTCCGTAAGTCCCATAACAAGTACATTTATATTTTCCTTTACGGCTCCCTCCTTCAGAAGCTCAGCAAAATCCTCCGCTGCCTTTTTTAATCTCTCATTTTTCATGTCTGTCCCTACGATTATCCTTGAGGGATAGAGATTATCATAGAGGGCCCTGCTCTCCCTTAAAAATTCCGGGCTGAATATTATATTCTCTGTATCGTATTTTTTTCTGACTGATTCGGTAAAGCCTACGGGAATCGTGGATTTTATAACCATTATTGCATCCTTATTAAACTCCATAACAAGCTTTATAACAGCTTCCACATAGGATGTATCAAAAAAGTTCATTTTAGGATCATAGTTGGTGGGAGTGGCAATAACCACATATTCGGCATCTTTATATGCCTTCTCTGCATCCATAGTGGCTCTGAGGTCAAGCTCTCTGTTAGCCAGATAATCCTCTATCTCCGGATCGACTATGGGAGACTTTCTCTGATTGATAAGATTCACCTTTTCCTCTACAACATCAACTGCCCAAACCTCATTATGCTGGGATAAGAGAGTCGCTATGGACATTCCCACATATCCGGTTCCCGCTATTGCAATCTTACGCTTATTTCCCATTTACAATTCTCCTTATTTACCCTTAAACATTGCGGGTATTGTCTTAAATAAGATCTTTATATCCAAAGCAATGGACCAGTTATCAATATACTCTATATCCAAAGCTACAATATCTTCAAAATCCTCTATATCGTTCCTTCCCGAAACCTGCCAAAGTCCGGTTATCCCGGGACGGAAACTGAGCCTCTTCTTATGGTCAAGACTATATTCCTTGAATTCGTTCAATGTAGGAGGCCTTGTTCCCACCAGGGACATCTCCCCCTTTATAACATTAATAAACTGAGGGAACTCATCAATGGAGGTAGCTCTTAAGAACTTCCCGATCCTTGTTATCCTTGGATCGTTTTCCATCTTAAAAACCAGTCCCTTCATCTTATTTTGATCCATAAGCTGCTGCTTCCTCTCTTCAGCATCTGCATACATGGATCTGAATTTGATTATCTTAAAGATCCTGCCGTTTCTTCCAACCCTGTCCTGAGTAAAAAAAATCGGTCCCTTTGACTCCAGTTTTATGAGAGGCCCGAAGATCAGAAGAAATATAAACAAAAAAACGCATCCTATCAATCCCCCTGCGAAATCCATGCACCTCTTTAAGATAAGCTGCCCCACAGAAGCAACCTGATTGGCATAGGTCAAAAAATAAAGATGCTGGGTAGTACGAAAAATGGTATGCTTACAGCCTTTAAACTCAGGTGCATCCAGCTGGTAATGGATGGTTATCCCGGTACTTGAGATCTCATCAAGCATCCGGATCATCTCTTCACTTCTGTCTTCAAAGCCCATAACTATCTCATCAAGACTTGCCTCCCTGCAATACTCTGCAAGGCCCTCCATGGTGGTCGGGATCATATATTCTTTTCCGTCAATGAATACGCTCTTCTTATTTTGCAAATTACGATATGGCACAATGCCCGTTATGATATCCGAAAAATTCTTTTCGATCCCATGATCTCTTATATATTCGGTGATAAAGTCTTCTGTACCACAGACTATAAGGTTCTTTTCCTTCAGAAGATGAATGTACATCTTCGGGATCAGACGCTTCAATGCGATATGAATAAGCCACATTAACAAACAGTCCAGAACAAAAAAATAAATAAAAGAAAGTCTTGAAAAGAGCTCGTATCTTCTTATAAAAAACAAAACAAAGGCCGTACCCGCAACTATTATCAGATTTGATCTGATCACATTTATAAATTCAACCAGAAGGCCTCTTATATAAAAATCTTTATTTATCCCGGTAGTAACCAGATTATAACCTATAAAAAATATCAGCATTGGAGCAAAATTCATTGCATATTTCATTCTTCCCGAATAGGACGACAAAAAAGCCCCGTCGCGAATATAAATTGCGATTCCGAGGCTTATCATTATAGATATACAATCGCATCCCAATATTAATAGATTTTGAAGACCCGATCTTCGTCT
>JAILBX010000093.1 GCA_024680675.1 Lachnospiraceae bacterium
TATACCGTCCACAGGAACATCTGCCTCTATTTTATGCACAGAAAAAGTGAGCTTTTCTCTTTCATATTCAAAAAGCCCTTCCTTTAGCTTGTCGACGATCTCGTACAAGTTTCTCACCACACTACTCTAATCCCTTCTAAACAAATCTCTCGTATAGACTTTATCGGAAATATCATCCAATACACTGTCATATCTGTTTGCGATCACCGCATCACACATTCTCTTAAATTCTTCTATATCATTAACTACCTTGCTGCCAAAGAAGGTTGAACCATCCTCCAGTGTAGGCTCATATACTACAACAGTCGCTCCCTTGGCCTTTATTCTTTTCATAACTCCCTGAATAGAACTCTGTCTGAAATTATCGGAATTAGACTTCATTGTAAGTCTGTAAACACCTATAATACAGCTTTTTTCGGCACTGCTTTCATAGTCACCCTTATTATAATAATCATAATAGCCTGCGGCTTTAAGAACCCTGTCCGCTATAAAATCCTTCCTTGTCCTGTTGGATTCCACAATGGCCTGTATGAGATTTTGAGGTACATGATCATAATTGGCCAGAAGCTGCTTTGTATCCTTAGGAAGGCAATACCCTCCATAACCAAAGGATGGATTGTTATACTGCCCCCCTATCCTTGGATCAAGACATACCCCCTCGATGATCTTCTTCGTATCAAGACCTTTCATCTCAGCATATGTATCCAGTTCATTAAAATATGAAACACGCAGAGCAAGATAAGTATTTGCAAAAAGTTTTACCGCCTCAGCTTCTGTAAGTCCCATAACAAGTACATCGATGTTTTCCTTTACAGCCCCATCCTTCAGAAGCTCAGCAAAATCTTCTGCTGCCTTTTTTAACCTTTCATTTTTCAGATCTGTCCCTACAATTATCCTTGAGGGATAGAGATTATCATAGAGAGCCCTGCTTTCCCTTAAAAATTCCGGGCTGAATATTATATTCTCCGTATTGTATTTTTTTCTGACTGATTCAGTAAAGCCCACGGGAATAGTTGATTTTATAACCATTATCGCATCCTTGTTAAACTCCATAACAAGCTTAATAACAGCTTCCACATAGGATGTATCAAAAAAATTCATTTTAGGATCATAATTGGTGGGGGTAGCAATAACCACATATTCGGCATCCTTATATGCTTTCTCTGCATCCATAGTTGCCCTGAGGTCAAGTTCTCTGTTAGCCAGATAATCCTCTATCTCCGGATCGACTATGGGAGACTTTCTCTGATTAATAAGATTCACCTTCTCCTCAACAACATCAACTGCCCAAACCTCATTATGCTGGGATAAGAGAGTCGCTATGGACATTCCCACATATCCGGTTCCCGCTATTGCAATCTTACGCTTATCTCCCATTTACAATTCTCCTTATTTACCCTTAAACATTGCGGGTATTGTCTTAAACAAGATTTTTATATCCAAAGCTATGGACCAGTTATCAATATACTCTATATCCAAAGCTACAATATCTTCAAAATTCTCTATATCGTTCCTTCCGGAAACCTGCCAGAGTCCGGTTATCCCGGGACGAAAACTAAGTCTCTTCTTGTGGTCAAGACTATATTCCTTAAATTCATTCAGTGTAGGAGGCCTTGTTCCCACCAAAGACATATCTCCCCTGATAACATTAATAAACTGAGGGAACTCATCAATGGAAGTAGCTCTTAAGAACTTTCCGATCCTTGTTATCCTGGGATCGTTATCCATCTTAAAAACCAGTCCTTTCATCTTATTCTGATCCATAAGCTGCTTCTTTCTCTCTTCAGCGTCTGCATACATGGATCTGAATTTGATTATCTTAAAAACCCTGCCGTTTCTCCCTACTCTGTCCTGAGTAAAAAATATCGGTCCCTTTGACTCCAGCTTTATGAGAGGCCCAAAGATCAAAAGAAATATAAACAAAAAAATACATCCGACCAATCCGCCGGCAAAATCCATGCACCTCTTTATAATAAGCTGTCCCACAGATGCCACCTGATTGGCGTAGGTTAAAAAATAAAGATGCTGGGTGGTACGTAACATGGTATGTTTACAGCCTTTAAACTCAGGCGCATCCAGCTGGTAATGTATGGTTATTCCGGTACTTGAGATATCATCAAGTATATGAAGCATTTCTTCACTTCTGCCTTCAAAGCCTGTAACTATCTCATCAAGACTTGCCTCCCTGCAATACTCTGCAAGACCATCCATTGTGCTGAGGATCATATATTCTCTTCCATCAATGGATATGCTCCCCTTTTTTTGGGGATTATGATAGAGCACAATACCCGTTATGATATCCGAAAAATTCTTTTCATTCTCATGATCTCTCACATATTCGGTGATAAAGCTTTCTGTGCCACAGACTATCAGGTTCTTTTCCTTCAGCAGATGAATATACATCTTTGGGATCAGTCGTTTCAATGTAATATGAAGAAGCCACATAAAGAAGCAGTCTAAAATAAAAAAGTAAATAAAAGAAAGTCTTGAGAAGAGCTCGTATCTTCTTATGAAAAACAAGACGAAGGCCGTGCCTGCAACTATTATAATGTTGGCTTTGATAACATTTAAAATTTCAACCAGATAACCTCTTATATAAAAATTATTATTTATCCCGGTAGTGATAAGATTATAGCCTATAAAAAATATCAGCATAGGCAACAGATTCATTGCATATTTCATTCTTCCCGAATAGGACGACAAAAAAGCCCCGTCGCGAATATAAATTGCGATTCCGAGGCTTATCATTATAGATATACAATCGCATCCCAATATTAATAGATTTTGAAGACCCGATCTTCGTCT
>JAILBX010000119.1 GCA_024680675.1 Lachnospiraceae bacterium
GCATATTTCATTCTTCCCGAATAGGACGACAAAAAAGCCCCGTCGCGAATATAAATTGCGATTCCGAGGCTTATCATTATAGATATACAATCGCATCCCAATATTAATAGATTTTGAAGACCCGATCTTCGTCTGTACATATCCTTTAAATCTCTACTATCCAGTCCTTAGGCGCTTCTATCCTGCCCATCTGTATTCCTGTAAGAGTATCATAGAGCTTCTTTGTTATGGGTCCCATATTTTCCATACCCGCGGGAATACATATTTCTTTGCCATGATCAACTATCTTACCTACAGGAGATATGACAGCGGCAGTACCGCAAAGTCCGCATTCAGCAAAATCAGAAAGCTCGGAAAGATAAACCTCCCTTTCCTCAACCTCCATATTGAGATACTCCTTTGCAACATGAACAAGAGATCTTCTCGTTATGGAAGGAAGGATACTATCAGACTTTGGTGTAACAAGCTTACCGTCTTTAGTAATAAATATTATATTGGCTCCTCCTGTCTCTTCAAGCTTGGTCCTGCTGGCAGGGTCAAGATACATATTTTCATCAAAGCCCTTCTCATGTGCATCCACGATAGCATAAAGACTCATTGCATAATTAAGACCTGCTTTTATAGCTCCTGTTCCCCTTGGAGCAGCACGGTCGAAATCACTTATCCTTACGGTTATGGGCTTAGCTCCTCCCTTAAAATAGGGGCCTACAGGAGTAGTAAATACCCTGAACTGATATTCATTGGCGGGCTTTACGCCGATTATTGGATCCGATCCAAACATATAAGGTCTTATATAAAGAGTTGCTCCGCTTCCATAAGGAGGCACAAAAGCTCTGTTGGCATCCACAACCTTCTTAATAGCCTCAACAAATTTTTCCTTAGGATACCTTGGCATTTTCAATCTGTCAGCAGAAGCCTCAAGTCTCTCTCCGTTTAAATCAGGTCTGAAGACAACAGTTCTTCCATCCTCAGTGGTATAAGCCTTAAGACCTTCAAATATAGTCTGGGCATACTGAAATACGCAGGCACATTCATTAAGAACTATATCTGCATCTTCCGTGAGGATTCCCTCATCCCACTCTCCCTTCTTATAATTTGATACAAATCTATAATCTGTCTTAATGTATCCAAAGCCCAGATTACCCCAATCAATATCTTTCTTTTCCATTTTTACCCTTCTTTCTCACTTAACTGCAGCATCAGCTTCTTCCTGCAGCCTGTATTATGATTCATCCTATACAAAGTTATTACTTTGATGGGTTTTTGTCAAGTCTCGGGGCCTTCTCTGACCCAATCCTCAAAGGTGTATTCTATATCAAAACAGGTCATTTCCTCGCTTCTGTCCTTAAGTCTCCATCCGGCTTCTTTGGAAAGATCGGGAAAGTAGCTGTCGGCTGTATATTCATAATCTATATGTGTTACCAGAGCCCTGTCGCAAAAGGGAAGCAGCTGTCTATATACACTGTCCCCGCCTATGACAAATATCTCCTGGGAATAGTCTTTTACCCTTTCCTTAAGCTCCTCCACGGAATTGACCACCAGAGCATCCTTTACCTTAAAGTTCTTATCCCGGGACATTATAATATTTACTCTGTTTTTTAAAGGAAGCCCCCCCGGAAAGGTCTCCAAAGTCTTTCTGCCAAGGATCACCACATTACCACTGGTTATTTCCCTGAATCTTTTATGGTCATTTGGAATACTGGCCAGTAATTTCCCCTTGTATCCTATGGCCCAATTATTGTCAACTGCAACTATAGCGATCATTACTTTTCCTTTCTTCTCATCCTCTGCTTTAAGTGCTCATTACACCGCTACGGGTATATTGCTTATCTGAGGGTGAGTTTCATAGCCTTCAAGGCTCACATCCTCCTTTGTAAATTCATAAAAGTCCTTCACATGAGGATTTAAGATAAATTTAGGTGCCTTATAGGGTTCTCTCTCAATAAGCTCCTTTACCATAGGAATATGTCTGTCATAGATATGAGCATCGGCTATAACGTGAAGCAGTTCTCCCACCTCCATATCACAAACCTGTGCAAGCATATGTAAAAGAACTGCATACTGAACCACATTCCAGTTATTGGCTGTAAGAACATCCTGAGATCTCTGATTTAATATTCCGTTGAGTGTAAGTCTGTCATGACCCTTCTTCTGGGTTACGTTAAAGGTCATGCTGTAGGCACAGGGATAAAGCTTCATCTCATTAAGATCACTGTGTACATACATATTTGTCATTATTCTCCTGCTAAAGGGATTGTTTTTCAGATCATATATGACCCTGTCCACCTGATCCATCATTCCTTCCCTGTATTTGTGCTTAACTCCCATCTGATATCCATAGGCTTTTCCTATAGAACCATTCTCATCAGTCCAGGAATCCCATATATGTGAGGAAAGATCTTTAACATTATTTGATTTTCTCTGCCATATCCACAGCATTTCATCAGTGGCGCTTTTTAAAGCGGTCTTCCTTAAAGTTATTATGGGAAACTCCTTACTCAGATCGTACCTGTTTACTACTCCGAACCTTTTTATGGTATAAGCAAAGGAACCGTCCTCCCACCTGGGTCTGACCTTTTCCCCTTCTGTACTACATCCGTTTTCAAGAATATCCTTACACATATTTATAAAAACTTCGTCAGCATAGCTCATTCTTACTATAATCTCCTATCTGTCCCATTTATCACACAGTGAATTGATCTGGTCGGCAAATTTAGCCAGATCCTTATTTGCTCCGCCCTCATTATGCTGAATAACCACCAATAGCCTCTGCCCGGCTGCAAGAAGTCTTTCGAAAACAGAGGATATGGCATGTTTCTTCTTTTTTACCAGCTTTACACCGCTGCTTTCCTTTATCAGTCTGTTTTCCTTCAGATCAAAAACAGTACCTGAAAAAGGTGCATAGGTTTCGAAAGCATATTCATCCCTAAGATAGTCCGCGAAAATATCACAAACCTCGTCATCACCATGGACGACAAACACTCTTTCCGGCTGGTTTTCAAATCCCAGCATCCAGTCTGTAAGCCCCTTCTTATCCGCATGACCGCTAAGACCCTTTAACTGTCTGATTTCTGCTCTGACCTCAACAGTCTCACCGAAAAGTCTTACTTCCTTAACCTCATCGCAAAGAGCTCTTCCCAATGTTCCGATGGCCTGATAGCCGACGAATAAAACCGTACATTCGTCCCTCCATAGATTATGCTTCAGGTGATGTCTGATCCTGCCTGCTTCACACATACCGGAAGCAGAAATTATAACCTTAGGTTCATCATCAAAATTTATTGCCTTTGACTCATCACTTGTTATGGTCAGACTCAATCCCGGGAAAGACATTATATTTATTCCTTTGTGGACCAGCTCCAAGGCCTCCTCATCAAAGCATTCCTCTATATTTTTACTGAATATGTTCGTTGCCTCAACTGCAAGAGGTGAATCCACATAAACCTTAAAGTCTTCATGTCCCTTTACAAGTCCTGCCTGTTTTATCTGTCTGAAGAAATACAGAAGCTCCTGAGTTCTACCTACTGCAAATGAGGGGATCACCACATTTCCACCCCTGTCAAAGGTTCTTTGCAATATTTCCGACAGTTCTTTTACATAGTCTACCCTGTCAGCATTATGCAGCCTGTCCCCATAAGTAGACTCTATCAATACATAATCGGCTTCTTTGACATGAGCCGGATCTTTTATAAGGGGCTGGGCATAATTCCCTACGTCCCCTGAAAAAACAACCTTTTTCGTGACCTCAGCTTCTGTCATCCAGACTTCAATGGCCGAAGAGCCAAGCAAGTGGCCCACATCTGTGAATCTTATTTTTATTTCATCACATATATCTATTATTTTATCGTAGGGACATGGAACAAAGCATCTTATGGCTCCATCCGCATCCTGCATATTATACAAGGGTTCATATCCCTGAACATCCTTAGATCTTTTAGCTTTACGATTTCTCCACTCAGCTTCAAACATCTGTATATGAGCACTGTCTCTCAACATAATGGAGGCCAGTTCACTGGTAGCCTTGGTAGCAAAAATCTGACCTCTGAAGCCCTTTGCATACAAAAGAGGAAGCAAACCGGAATGATCAATATGAGCGTGTGTCAGAAAAACATAATCAATGGAAGAGGCTTCAACAGGAAGAGGAACATTTTCGTAAACATTGATTCCCTGCTCCATCCCGTAATCCACCAGAATATGTTTTTGAGCGATCTCAAGATAATGACAAGAACCCGTAACCTCATGATCTGCACCAACAAAAGTAAGTTTCATAAGCACTACCTCTCCATTTTTGTAAGGACTCTAATAAGACCTGCATGATATGTACATAAGAAATTATACCATAGATAACTAAGCTTTTGACAAAAAAAATAGGAGCGGATGCCAAACTTTTCGTCTAACACCCGCTCCTACTGTACTATTTCAATATCCAAGGGTCTATACCTACCTTTCAAATTTAAATCTTCCCGTCCAAGTTAAAGTGCAATCTATGTCAACTTTAAAGTGTCATCACACTATTAGCTGTATTCAGTTTTTTCTAGCACTCGGACTCCTTCATTTCACGTACATCTTATGGATTCTCTGATCCTGTACCCTGCTTTTCTTCGCATGTCCTTTTGTTAAGCACCTTCTTACCTTCTCATAAAAGTCGCCTTTCCGACTTTTCTGCACTTAACCTACTGAGAAAATTTAAACCTTAGATTTATAACTTGGGTTATGCACCTGCTCACCCTCGTCTGAATCTCGCTCAGGCTATCGCCTTCGCTACGCCTTAAGCTTCAGCTTTATATCCATATTTAATTTTCAATCTACACGCTCATCATCTCTTCGCTTCTATTTTTCATTCTCATCAGATTAAAGCTAATCTCTTTAGAAGCTATCTCTTCTAACAAGTGGAAGATCTACTTCCGACACAATGAACATCAAAGCCTCTGCCAACTGCTGCCTCGATCAAAATCCCTACCTTAAAGCCCTCTGGAACCTCGATCTTTAATTTTCTTTTACTGTCAGATCCGACTAGATGACCTGCAAAATAACTAATTTACTGGTGGACCGTACCTCCTTATCTTAAATTTTGATTTCAGAAATCTTGATCAACTTTTCTGATTAGTTTTTCTTTTTGTCTCTTGCTCTTGTCTATGTTTGTATTATATCTGCTTGTTCTTTAATTGTCAACACCTTTTTTGAATTTTTTTAAATTTTTATCAATAACATTTAATAATAACTATAGTTGTCTGTCAATATAGCCTTCTATTCTCTTGTACTCTGAAATTTCGCTTTTTTCTTATCTTTATAAGCTTCGCAAAAAGTCTGACCTCTGCCTATATTTAAAAACGGCAAAGCACCCTCTTATGTCAAGGATCCTTTGCCGTTTTTATTCCAAACACAATATTATATAAATCATAAAGATAACCCACCACCTTCAGGTGGTGGGAGAAGCTTTTCGCAGGTGCCGGGTTCAAGCCCGGTACCTACGGGATTGCGAAGCAATCTGATTTATAACGAGCAAATTGCGAAGAAATTTGCGAGGTTGATTAAAGCTCAATTATGCTTCAGCTTCCCAGATGCTCCTTTATAATAGCCTCTGCTCCTTTGGGATCATCGCTCACTGACAATATTGCATAGCTATCCTTTACCACCACAAGAGCTTCATTAAGCTTTACCAGCTCCTCAGGCACATAGTCGGTATATGATTCGATCTGTTCTTCAACCCTTTTCTTTAAAGCATCCCCGGCTTTTTTTGCATCCTCTATGCTGTCGCACTTAAGCACTATGATCTCCTCAGCCGTTGCTCCCGAGCTTTCATATATTTCTGCCTCCTGAATACCGATCCCGTCAAAAGAAATAAACATCTTTGCAGTATCAAGATCCACGCTGCTTATATCATCCTTATAGCTTATCTTATCCTTAAGATCTCCTGCTATGGCTGAAGCAGCTGCTTCCACAGCCTGACTTTTTTCTTCTGCCGAGTCTTTTTCCTCGGTTTTTACTTCCGTCTCTTTTGAGGCTTCGTTTGTTCCACTCTCTCCACCGGATGTCTTGTCTTTACAGCCTCCGGTAAAAACAAGAGCCAAGGCGGCAATTAACACTATCCCTCTAACTTTTTTCAGATTCATATCATCTTCTCCTTTTATTTATATCAAGATTTTATTGAACTACAACTGCATGGGTCTTTAAGAATTCTTTCCATATATCCATGTAACCTGGTTTTAAATGTATCCCGTCAAAGGTCATCTCAGGCATAAGGGAACCATCCTCTAAGCTAACCACCGGTGCAACATCAATATAATAAGCCTTTTGCTCTATGGCAAAGCTTTGAAGCCTTGAATTCAGTTCCTTTATATGTTCGTTACTGTGAACCTTGTCCTTGGCAGATTTAGCAGCAGTCACGGGCAAAACAGCATGAACATAGATCACTGCCCTGGGCTCATACTGCCTAAGCTTTGCTATAAGCTCCCCATATTTGCTTAAAAAGCTGTCGGTATTTCCTCCGAGCTCATTTATACCAACTTTTATATATATCTTTGTATAAGCATCAAAGGTAAGAGCGTCAAAGATGGGCACCTTGCCTTCCGGTGTCTGTACCACCTTAGTAGTCTCATATTTATACAGCTGAAATCCGGTGGCACAATAATAAGTTGACTGCAACCCCGAATACATTCCAAATCCCTGAAGTCTGGAGTCTCCTATAAACAAAGCATCCGCAAAATATGAATCATCCACCTGACTAAAGGGCAGCGGATAACCGGCATTTGGATCCACGTAATCCGAGTTTAATGTCTGAGGAAGCTGAC
Source organism: Lachnospiraceae bacterium (assembly GCA_024680675.1). Lineage (GTDB taxonomy): Bacteria > Bacillota > Clostridia > Lachnospirales > Lachnospiraceae > UBA2868. The sequence continues at coordinate 6,792 of JAILBX010000119.1, forward strand.
CCCACTCCATTGATCCCCCCTCTCCCAGGGCATTGGCGCTTACCGAAGGAGAAGCCTCCTCTATATCCGCAAAGTTCTC